>NZ_JBSGZO010000056.1:0-29855 GCF_053611045.1 Streptomyces sp. NPDC054841
TCCCCCCCCCCAGGCGAAGCTCTGGGGGAGCGCGTGCCAGGGCACGCGAGCCCGGCAAGATCCGAACGACCGGCCCTGGACGAGTAAGTCCTATCTCCCGCCGTCCGCCCGGAGGGCGGGCTTCGCGGCGTCCGGTGCGTGCAGATGCCAGGCGGAGAGTCGTCCTCGTACTGGGCGTACTTGGACGATCCCGACAACGCGGCGTGGGGGCACCTCCCGTGCCCGAAGGGCTAAGGGGGAGTGCGTGCCGGGCGTCGCGGAGCAGGCGGGAGATAGAACTTACTCGTCTAGCTAGGCGTCGTCGTCCACCGGCGTGTCGGCTCCGCCGCCGGTCCAGCGCGCGGCCGATGCCGGTCCGCCGGTCCGCCTGAGCGCGTCCGCCACGAAGGAACCGATGCCCTGGCCGGATTCGGCGTTGGTGAGGACGACGAAGCCCTCGCCGCTGTCGAGCCGGGTGAACGTGCCGGCCCGGAAGCCCGCCGTGCGGCCGCCGTGCCCGTACTCCGTCCCGCCGCCCGTCCCGTCCACGACCGTGCCCAGTCCGTAGAAGCTGCCCGGATGCCGGACGGTGAGCATCTGCTGGGCGAGCGGCCTGGTGAGGAGCAGTGCGCCGGGCTCGCCCAGCCGTGCCCGGCGGATCTCCACGGCCACCCTGGCCAGATCCGCGGCGCTGGACCACAGCCCGCCCGACGCCGCCTCCGCACGGATGCGCCAGCGGCCCTGGAGCGGAGTTCCGTCCATGTCGTGGCCCGCGGCGGCGGGACCGGCGGACCGCTCCGGGTACCACTGGTCGAAGCTGCTGTCGGTCATGCCCAGCGGGCCGAAGACCAGGCGTTCCATGAGACGGGGGAAGCTCTCCCCCGTCACGTCCTGGAGCAGGAGTTCCAGGACCGAGAAGTTGACACCGTTCTTGCGGAAGACCTGCCCGGCGGGGAGCTCCACACCGACCGGCGCATTGGTGGCAGGGGGCAGACCGCGCAGGATCTGGAGCACCGTGGGCATCGTGTCGGTGGGCCGGTAGTGAGCGGCGGGCACCGGACCGAGCCCGGACTGATGGCTCATCAGTTCCCGGACGGTGATGGGCGACTGGCCCGGGACGTGCCAGGACGTCAGGTACCGGTTGACGTCGGCGTCCAGGTTGAGCACGCCCTCGGCGGCCAGGCGCAGGACTCCCAGCGCCGTCACATGCTTGCTGATCGAGCCCACCCGGAACGGCGTACGGGGCGTCACGGGTTCGGCGCCGTCGGCGGCGGTGACGCCGTACCCCTCGGCCGAGACCACCTCGCCACCCTGCAGGAGCACCACGGCCGCGCCCGGCACATGGTGCCGGTCCATGGCCGCGAGCAGCACGTCCGCGCCGAGCACGGACGGGTGGCGGGGCCGGGGCGCCGGCCCGGTGCGGCGCGCTTCGGGCGCCGGCTGCCCGGGAGGCAGGGCGTCCACCGCCGCCGCGAGCCCGGCCAGCGTGTCGTACTCGTAGAGCATGCGCAGGGTCAGCGGCAGGCCGATGCGCCGGGCTTCGGCGAGCACACGGATCACCTTCAGCGAGTGACCGCCGAGTCCGGCGAAGCCGTCCTGGGCGCCGACGCGTGCGACGCCGAGAACGTCGGCCCAGATGCGGGCGATGCGCTCCTCGGTGACCGTGCGCGGAGCGACGTAGCCGTCGTCGTCGCCCGCGCCGTCCCGGCCGGGGAGACCGGGGGCGGGCAGGGCCGTGCGGTCGACCTTGCCGTTGGCGTTCAGCGGCAGGGCGTCCAGCGCGGTGAAGGTCGCCGGGACCAGGTACTTCGGCAGCCGCTCCGCCAGGTACCCGGCCATGTCCTCGGGCACCGCCGGAGTCACATAGGCGGCCAGCTCCCCCTCGTGCGCGGCGACGAAGGCGTCACGCACGCGCGGATGCCCGGCCAGCACCGCCTGCACCTCGCCCGGCTCGATCCGGTACCCGCCGATCTTGACCTGGTCGTCCACCCGCCCCAGGAACTCCACCTCCCCGTCGGGGAGTTGCCGTACGAGGTCGCCGGTGCGGTAGAGACGCGAGCCCGGCGGGCCGCAGGGGGCCGGCACGAACCGCTCAGCGGTGAGATCGGGGCGGCCGGCGTACCCGCGGGCCACACCGGTGCCACCGACGTACAGCTCACCGGCGACACCGGGCAGCACCTGTCGCATGGAGTCGTCGAGAACGTGCACGGTCATGTTCGGCAGGGGCGTTCCGATCGGGGCGATGCCACCGGCGCCGCCAACTGCCCCCAGTTCATGGGTGGTCGTGCCGACGCAGGCCTCGGTCGGGCCGTACTCGTTGATCAGGCGTACGTCCGGCGCGAGTGCGCGCCAGCGCCGGACCGTCGTCCACCGCAACGGCTCTCCTGCCACGACCAGGACGCCGGCCAGTTCCTTCGCCTGCCCGGGGGTGAGCTGCTCGGCCAGCAGGTCCAGATGGCCCGGGGTGAGCTTGACGAAGCTGTACGGGGCCATGGCGGTCAGCCGGTCCGCCAGGTCGCCGGGGCCGGTGTTCTGCGGGACGGTGTGCACGGCCTGACCGGTCACCAGCGGCGCCCACAGGTTGGGCACCACGAGGTCGAAGGCGACGGAGGAGAACAGCGGCGCTCCACCACGGCCACCGGACGCCAGCTCCCGTGCCGCCCAGGAGACATGGTTGACCAGAGCCCGGTGGGACACCTCCACGCCCTTCGGACGGCCCGTCGAACCGGACGTGAAGATCACATACGCCAGGGTGTCGAGGTCGTCTGCCCGTTCCGGAGCGGGCACCGCACCGGTGCCGGCCGAGCGGTCGGCCGAGCGGTCGGCGAGGCGGTCGGCCAGCACCAGCTCCACGCCGTCGAACCGGTCCGTGTACGCCGACGAGGTCACCGCCACGGACACACCGGCGCTCTCCGTGATCGACGCCACCCGCCGCGCCGGGTAGGACGGATCGACCGGCACATACGCACCACCGGCCTTCCACACCGCCAGCAGCGCGGCGATCAGGTCCGGCCCGCGGTCCAGCAGCACCGCCACCCGCGACTCCGCGCCCACACCCCGCTCACGCAGCACATGCGCCAGCCGGTCGGCCCGGCCGTCCAGCTCCGCGTACGACACCGGCTCGTCGCCCTGCACCACCGCGACCGCGTCCGGATTCCGCGCCGCCTGCTCCTCGAACAGCCGCAGCACCGACTCCGGCCCGACCGCGCACGCCGTGTCGTTGACCCGGTCCAGCAGCCGCGCCTCCTCCGGCTCCAGGAACACCTGTTCCGCGCTCCCGTCCGGATCGGCGGCCATCGCCTCCAGCACCCGCCGGTACAGCGCCGCCACCCGTTCCGCGTTGGCGCGGGTCAGCACGGTGGTGTTGGTCTTCAGGCTGATCCGCCGCGAGACCGTCGTGAAGGCGAGGTCGAACTCCGTCTTGCCCGGCGCCATGACCGTGCCCATGTCGACCGCGTCGCTCTCCAGCCGCGCGAAGTCGACATGGTTGAGGACGACGTGGACCAGTCGTCGTCCCCCGGCGTCCCGCTGCATCTCCGGCATCGGGAACCAGCGGTGCGGCCACAGCTCCGCCTCGTGGTCGTAGGCCGTGCGAACCAGTTCGCGCCAGGTGCCGGCAGCGCGCCGGAACACGAAGGGGACCGTGTTGAGATGCACCCCGAACATCCGGTCGGCGCCCGCCGTCTCCGGCCGGGTGTGCACCACGACCCCACTGGTGAAACGGGACTCACCGGTGAGCCGGCTCAGCACTGCGCCGTACGCGGCCACCAGCACGCTCTTGAGCGAGGCACCGGCGCCGGCCGCCAGGGCGCGCAGCTTTTCCTCCAGGTCGTCGAACGGCACCCACACCCAGAAGTCCTCGCGGGGCCGGTCCTGGTCGCCCCAGCCCGCCGGGAGGGAGAAAGCCGGCTGTTCGTCGACGGTCCTCGCCCAGTAGCCGCGGTCCTCGGCCGAGGCCAGTGCCCGCAGTTCGCCGGCGACGGAGTCGGCGAACCGCACCCCGGGATGCCGATAGGGCCCGGGGGCGCCGGACTCGCGGATGCTCCGGTAGCAGTCCAGCAGCTCCCGCAGCAGCGAGTGGTAGCTCCAGCCCTCCAGGATTCCGTGGAACTCGGAGGCCGACAGCCACCACCCGTCGTCCGTGCGATGGACGGTGAGCCTCAGCATCGGCGGTTCGGTGAGGTCGAAGACCCGGGCCCGGTCCTCGTCGTGGAACCGGTGAAGGCTCTCCAGGACGGCGTCCGCGTCCAGCCCGCGCAGATCCCGTACCGCGACCGGCACCTCGGCCGAGGGATGCACCAGTTGCACGGGCACGGAACAGGAGTGCAGGTCGAAGGAGGTACGCAGCACCTCGTGCCGTGCCGCCACGGTCGCCGCGGCCTCGCGCAGCGCGGGCAGCGAGAAGGGCACGGCGTCGCGGATCCGGGTGGTGGCGACGTTCTGGTAGGTGTTGTGCCGGTCGTGGCCGAGCATGTCGATGACCATGCCGATCTGCGTCTGGGTCATCGGGTACGCGTCCACCGGGCCGGCCGGCAGCCGCTCCCGGTCCGCGGCGCTCATCAGCTCGAACGGCCGGACCGCCGCGCGGGTTCGCGCCGGGGCACGGTCCGCGGCCACCGCGCACATCCCGGCGACCGTGCGCTGGTCGAACACATCGCGGATCGTCACGTCGTACCCGGCCGCGCGGAGCGCGCCCACCAGGGCCACCGCACGGATCGAGTCACCGCCCAGGTCGAAGAAACTGTCCTCGACGCCGAGTCCCTCCAGACCCAGCACCTGGCACCACACCTGGACGAACTCCCGCTCTGCGGGGGTGCGCGGCTCGGCCCGCGTCCGGTCCGGGCCCAGCTCCGGCGCCCCGGTGCCGGGCGCGGGCAGGGCGCGTCTGTCGAGCTTGCCGTTGGGGGTGAGCGGCAGCGTGCTCACCGGGACCAGGGCCGCGGGCACCATGTACTCGGGGAGTGACGAGCGCAGATGGCGGCGGAGTTCGGCCGCCTCGGCGGTGGTGTCGCCCGCGGGCACGACGTACCCCACGAGCCGCCTGTCACCGGGCTCGTCCTCGCGTACGACGACGGCGGCCTCCCGGACGGAGGGGTGCGCCGCGAGCACGGTCTCGACCTCGCCCGGCTCGATGCGGTAGCCGCGGATCTTCACCTGGTCGTCGATCCGGCCGAGGAACTCCAGGCCGCCGTCGGCCCGTTGGCGCGCCAGATCACCGCTGCGGTACATCCGGGAGCCGGGTGGCCCGAAGGGGTCGGGGACGAACCGCTCCGCCGTCAGCCGGGGCCGGTGCAGGTAGCCGCGTGCCACTCCCGGCCCGCTCACATGGATCTCTCCGGGGACGCCGACCGGTACGGGATTCCCGTACGGGTCGAGCAGCCGGACGGCGAGGTCGGCGAGCGGGCGGCCGATGGGGTTGCCGGCCGTGGTGTCGACATCGGCGCGGGTGACCCGGTGGCAGGTGGCGTGGACGGTGATCTCGGTGATCCCGTACATGTTGAGCACGGCCACGCGGTCGAGACCCACCCGGTCGCACCAGGGCCCGAGTTCGGGGATCTGCAGCTGCTCACCGCCGCACACGACGGCCCGCAGGGCGAGCCTCCCGGCCTGCGGGCCGCCGTCGGCCGCCGCCGAGACCAGGCCGCGGAAGGCCGACGGTGTCTGGCAGAGCACCGTGACCCGCTCCTCGACCAGCAGGTCGAGGAGTTCGCCCGGGGAACGGGCGGTGTCGGGCGGTACGACGACGAGCCGGCCGCCGTGCAGCAGCGGGCCCCACATCTCGAAGACCGAGTAGTCGAAGGCGTGCGAGTGGCACAGCGTCCACACGTCGCGCTCGTCGAAGGCGAGATGCTCGCGGGTCGTGTCCATGAGCCGGCGCACATTGCGGTGGGTGACCGGTACGCCCTTGGGCCGGCCGGTCGAGCCGGAGGTGTAGATGACATAGGCGAGGTCGTCGATGTGACCCGCCGGCTCCGGGTCGGCCGCGGGCATCGCCGCAAGCTCCGGCCGCTGCCGGTCCAGCGCCACGGACTTCCCTGAGTACCGCGCCGAGAGCCGCTCCTCGTGCGCGCTGTCCGTCAGCACCAGGGGCGCGCGGGTGTCCTCGAGGATCAGCTCCAGCCGGGCGTCGGGCGTGGCGGGGTCGAGCGGGACGTAGGCCGCGCCCGACTTGAGGATGCCCAGCAGCGCGGGCAGCAGCGTGATGCCCCGGTCCAGGAGGACTCCGACCAGGGTCTCGGGTCCCGCCCCCTCCGCGCGCAGCAGATGCGCGATCCGGTTGGCGCGGGCGTTGAGTTCGGCGTACGTCAGTGTCTCGCCCTCGTACGACAGGGCGACCGCGTCCGGGGTACGTGCCGCCTGTTCCTCGAACACCCGGGGGATGGGCCGCGGGTCCACCTCCCGGCGCGCGGGCGGGGCGGTGAGCCGGGCCCGCTCCGTCTCGTCGAGCAGATCGAGGGCGGACAGCGGTGCGTCCGGGCGGTCCACGGCCGCGCCGAGCAGCCGGACGTACTGCCCGAGCATGCGCTCGGCGGTGGCCCGGTCGAACAGCTCCGTGGCGTACTCCAGCCGCGCGGTGAACGCCCCGTCGGGTGCCTCGTCGACCACCATCGAGAGATCGCATCGGGCTCTGGCCCTGGGCGGCTGCACGGGTGTCGTCGTCACACCCGGCAGCCGGTAGTCGGTGACCGTTTCCTCGCGCAGGGTGAACAGGGCCTGGAACAGGGGGGTACGGGACAGGTCACGCTCGGGTTCCAGCTCCGCGACCAGCAGCGGGAAGGGCACGTCCTGGTGGTCGAACGCGTCCAGAACGGTCTGCCGGACGTTCGTCAGCAGCCCGCTGAACGTCGGGTCGTGGTCCCAGCGCGTCCTGATGACGAGGCTGTTGATGCCGTACCCCATCATCCGCTGCCACTGGGGGCGGACCCGCAGCGAGGAGACCGTGCCGACGGCGATGTCGGTGCGGCCGGTGTACCGGGAGAGCAGCACCTGGAAGGCGGTGAGCAGCACCGCGAACGGTGTGGCCCCGGCCCGGGCCGCCACCTCCCGTACGGCTGAGCCCACCGCGTTGGGGATGCGGTGGGTGATCGCGCCGGCGTCGCTCCCCCGGACCGCGGGGCGCCGGCGGTCCGCCGGCAGTTCGAGCGGAGTGAGTCCGTCGAGTTCGCGCCGCCAGTGGGCGAGGTCGTCCGCGAGTGCGTCCCCGGAGGTCCGTTCGTTCTCCCACACCGCGTAGTCGGCGTACTGGGTCGCAAGCGGCAGGGGGTCGCCGCCGGAGGCGCCCTGCCGGTACAGGTCGCCCAGTTCCTGTGCGAAGAGCCCGGTGGACCAGGCGTCGCACGCGATGTGGTGCACGATCAGGATCAGTACGTGCTCGTCCGCCGCGCACCGGAGCAGCGTGCCGCGCACGGGCCACTCCCGCTCCAGGTTCATGGACCGGGCGCCCTCGCGCTCGATCCGCGCCGGCACCGCGGACTCCCGCTGCCCGGCCGGCAGTCCGGTGAGGTCGTCGAGGGTGAGCGTGCCCGCCTCGGCGGGGTCGATCAGCTGCACGGGCGAGCCGTCCCGCAGGAGGTAGCGGGTGCGCAGGATCTCGTGGCGGGCCAGCACGCCGTCCCAGGCGCGGCGGAGCGCCGGTACGTCGAGCTCACCGGTCAACCGCAGCGCGAGCGTGACGAGGTACTCGTCGCTCTCGGGGTGCAGCCGGTTGTGGAACCACATCTGCCGCTGCCCCGCGGAGAGCGGCAGCGGCCTGGAGCGGTCGGCCCGGGGAGCCGGATCGGGCCGGTCGCGTCGTCGCCCGCCCGAGAGCCGGCGTCTGAGGAGTTCGGCGCGGAGTTCGTCGGTCGTGCGCGGCCCGGGTGATCCGGCTCCCATGGGTCAGCTCCTTCGTCAGGCCGTCGCTTCCGAGCCGGCCGGCTCGGCCATCGCGACGGCGATCTTGCGCGGGCCCGTGAACGGCTCCCGGGCGTGCGCGGCCCGCATGTTGTCGACGATCAGGACGTCGTCGCGCTGCCAGTCGAAGCGGGTGGACGCGGCCCGGTAGGCGGCGCGCAGATGGTCCATGACGGCGTCGGGGATCGTCCCGCCGTCGCCGTAGTACGTGTTGGTCGGCAGGTCCTCGTCCGGGAAGATCTCCCGCAGACCCTCCTGGACCTCGGGGGCCAGCGAGGTGACGTGGAAGAACGTCGCGTGGTTGAACCAGACACGCTCCCCGGTCAGCGGGTGGGTGTGCACGGCCCGGCGGACCGCGGTGGTGCGCAGGCCGCCGTCCGGGCGCCAGTGGGCGTCGAGTCCCTTGTCCCGGCAGTACGCGGCGACCTGGTCGCGGTCCTCGGTGCCGAAGGTCTCCTGCCACGGCACCCCGAAGTCGGCGTGGAAGTTGCGGACCACGCGCCAGCCGCGACGCTCGAACTCCTCGCGCACGTCGGGGTCCAGTTCCCGGTAGACGCGCCGGATGTCGGCGAGCGGGGTGGCGCCGAGGCTGTGCGGGGGCTCGATGCAGTAGAAGAACAGCTTCAGCGGCCAGACCGCCTGGTAGGAGTTCTCGTTGTGCAGGAAGATCTCCTCGTCCGCCGGGTAGTCGGTCGAGGTGTACACCTGGCCCTTGATGGTGGAGCGCGGTGAGGAACGCTCGGCGTAGGTGAGCGGCGGCGTGCCGGAGAAGGCCCGCACGGTGCGGTCCAGTCCCTCGGCGCCGCCGACGCCGAAGCCGCGCAGCAGCAGGGCCCCACGCTCGGTCAGCAACTCCCGCAGTTCGGCCCGGTGCCGGGAGATGTGCTCCTGGACCGGGCCGCCGTCGCCGGTGACGACGGCGGCGAGCGACCCCGTGTCCGGGGCGGTCTCGGTGGTGGTCATGGGGTGACTGCTCCTTCGGTCAGCGGCGGAGCGGGCAGCGGCACCGCCGAGCCGTCGTGGTAGCCGCGCAGGATCACGGGGCCGGTGCTGCCGGCCTCGCGGGCGAGCGCGGCGAAGAGATGGGGGCCCGCGGGCAGGTCCTGGACGAGCCAGCTGTCCGGCCCGGCCGGTTCCCGGTGCCGTACGAGCACGGGGCCGGCCACGTCCGGACGTACGTCGACGGCGCGCAGATCGGCCACGATGCCGACACCGCTCGCCTTGACGACGGCCTCCTTCCTGGTCCAGCTGCGGAAGAAGGCGTTCATCCGCGCGGCCTCGGTGTTCTGCGCCCGCAGATGCGCGAGTTCGGACGTGGACATCACGAGCTCCGCGGAGCCGTTGAAGTCCAGCGTCCTGGCGTCCTCCAGATCGACGCCGATCTGCCGTCCGGCCACCACGGCGACGATCCAGTACGGCCCGGACCGCGACAGGTTGAAGTCGAGTCCGGTGGCCGGCCGGCTGACGGAGGGCCGTCCGTGCTCGGGGTCGTCGCAGCGCGGGCAGCGGCGCCGCCCGAATCCGATGCTCCTCGGTGGAGTGCCGAGGTAGCGGGCGAGGATGCGTCGCAGCGCGGCGTGGGCGCCCGCGTAGCGGACGCCCGTCTGCGGTGTTCTGCGCCGTACGACGAGGAGTTCCTCCTCGGAGAGCAGCGCCGCGTCCGCCGGGTCGGGCAGCTCGGGAACCCTGCCCTGCCAGATGTGGACGGCGTCGTTCTCCGTGAGGCTCCGGTATTCGGCGCCCATCGGCGGACCTCCTTTCCGGTCCTAGGGCCTGTCCTTTGGATCAGGCCGGATCAGCGAGCGGGGTCTGGTGCGTGTGATCGCAAGGCGGAGGAAGGAGCCCACGCGGAGCGTCGGCGACTGACGACAACGCAGCGTGGGGGCACCTCCCGTGCCCGAAGGGCTACGGGGGAGCGCGTGCCAGGGCACGCGAGCCCGGCAAGATCCGAAAGACAGGCCCTAGGTCCGTGACCCGCGGTCAGTCGGACATGGCGACGAGCACCCGGCGGTCGCCGGTGAACGGGCGGCGGCCGTGGGCCAGCAGCACGTTGTCGATGAGCAGCAGGTCGCCCCGGCGCCAGTCGACGTTCACGGCGGCGTCCAGACCCCGGTCGCGGATCTGGAAGACGTACTCCTGCGGAATGGGGCTGCCGTCCGCGAAGGTGACCGTCTGCGGCAGCTCGTCCTCCGGGAGGATCTGGGCGAGTGCGGCCGCGGTGTCGTCGCCGAGGCCGGCGGGGTGCCACTGGTCGGCCTGGTTGAACCAGACCTCGGTGCCGGTGACCGGGTGGCGGGTGGTGGACGGTCGTACGGAGGTGACTCGCAGCCCGCCGTCGGCCTTCCACTCCCAGCTCGCTCCGGTGCCGGCGAGGAACTCCTCGACGGCCTTGCGGTCACCGGTCTCGAAGGTGTCCTGCCAGCTCTTGCCGAGGCCGTAGCCGTCATGCAGGTTCTGCACGTAGCGGACGCCGCCGGCGAAGGCCTCCCGGACCTCGGCGTCGAGGGACTCCAGCCAGACGGCGGCGTCGACGACGGGGGTGGCGCCGCCGGTGCCGGGCTGGATCTCGCAGTAGAACGCGAGCCTGGCGGGCCAGGCGTGCGCATAGCTCATCTCGTTGTGCATCGAGATGGTGAATTCCTGCGGGTACTCGGTCGAGGTGTAGACGTTGCTGCCGACCTTGGTGCGCGGCGAGTTGCCGTGCACGTAGGCGAGGCGATTGGGGAGCAGCAGGTCGAGGACCGGGTCGAGTTCGTCGCGGGTGACGTCGAATCCCCGGAAGACCAGGCCCTTCTCCTGAACGAGCAGTTCCCCGAGGCCGGTGCCGCCGAGTTCACCGAGCCGCTCCGTGAGCTCCTGGGGCCCACCGACGCCTTCCGCCTCGATCTCCAGTGGTGTCCAGGTCCGGATGTCCGTCATCGCTGAGTTCCTCTCATTTATCGGATGCTTATAGGGATTTCTATAGAGACGCTATGATTTCTCCATCCCGTGTCACGGGGGCGATGCGCCGGGCCACATCCGCGAGCAGCTCCGCCTCGCGAGGCACCAGATAGAAGTGGTCGCCCTCGAAGGCGCGCAGCGAGAAGTCCCCCGACGTCGTCAGCTCGGCCCAGGCCAGCACGTGTTCGCGTACACAGCCGTGGTCCTCGGTCCCGACGTACGCGGTGATGGGTGAGCGGACCGGGACGGGACGGGACGGACGGTAGGACTCGATCAGCCGGTAGTCGGCGCGCAGCGGCGGCAACAGCAGTTCCCGCAGCTCGGGGATGTCGAAGGCCTCGGACCCCAGGTCGCCGAGGGCGCGGATGCCCGCGATGAGAGCGTCGTCGTCCGCGTCGTGCAGCCCGGTCCGCTTGGCGTGGTGCGGGGCCGCGCGGCCGGACACCAGCAGCCGGGCAGGGCTGACCGCATGCTGTGCTTCGAGCCGTGCGGCCACCTCGTACGCCACCGACGACCCCATGCTGTGGCCGAAGAGGACCAGCGGCAGGCCGAGGTGGGGGGCGAGGGCTTCGGTGACCGGGCCGGCGAGTTCGTCCATCGTCGCGGCGCACGGCTCGGCCAGCCGGTCCTGTCGGCCGGGGTAACGGACGGCGAGCAGCTCGACGTCGGCGGGCAGCAGGCCCGCCCAGCCGTGGAACAGCTGGGCGTTGCCGCCCGCGTGCGGGAAGCACACGAGCCGCAGCCGTGGCCGTGCGGTCCTGCTGTAGCGGCGGAACCACGGGCCGGCGTCCACCGGCGGAATCACGGATCTGGGCAACGGGTCTCCTCGGTCGCTGCGTTTCGGCGTATCGGCGTAGCGGCGTCGCTCATCGGGGCGGCGCCTCCGAGCCCGCCGGCTCCTCGGTGCGCAGCGCCGGGCTGATCGCCGCGACCGCTGCGAGGAGGGCCATGACGGCGCCGACGAGCAGCACGGAACGGGTCGTCCCCCAGGCCGTGAGGAGGAGTCCGCCACCGAGCGCGCCCAGCGCGTTGGTTCCGGAACCGAGCAGGCCCGCGGTGCTCGCGACCCTGCCCTGCATCTCGTCCGGGGTTGTGCGCACCTGGTACACGCCGGCGGTCACGTTGAACGCGGCGCCGACGAAGCTCGTCCCGGCGAACAGGGCGCCCAGCGCGAACGGGTCGCGCACCAGCGCCATGCTGGTCATCAGCACCGTCCAGGCGGTGGCGCCGCCGATGAGGACGGCCCGCTGGCTGAACCGGCGCGACCACCAGCCGCCGCTCAGCGCCCCGAGCAGACCTCCCACGCCGCTGAGGGCGAAGACGATGGAGAGGGTGGCGGAGGAACGCCCCTCCTCCTTGAACATCAGGATCAGGGCGAGCCCGAGCACCTGGAAGAGCACATTGCTGCCCGCGACGAACCCGAGCGCGGCCCGCAGAAACCTCTGCCGCCACAACCAGCGCATGCCGTCGGCCACTTCACTGTGCAGCCGCCGCCTGGGCCCGGCGGGCCGCTCCTGCTGGAACTTCTTCCTGATCAGCAGCAGGGTGCCGAGCGAGACGAGGCTGCCCACGGCCGCGAACAGGAACGGCGCCCAGCGGGTCAGCGCGTGCAGCAGTGTGCCGCCCGGCTGTCCGACCAGGCCGGCGGCCCGGCTCCTCGCCTCGTTCGCGGCCAGCGCCGCCGGCAGTTGCTCCTGCGGCACCACGTTGCGTACGGCGCCGCGCTCCGCGAGCCGGTAGAAGATGGTCAGGGCCGCCTCCACGAACGCGACGACCGCGAGGTGCGGCACCGAGACGGTCCCGGTGGCGACGGCCGCAGCCACCGTCGCCAGCGCCAGGAACCGGCCCGCCTCGCAGCCGATCATCAGCCGCCGCCGGTCCCAGCGGTCCACCAGCGCGCCGGCCGGCAGCTGCACGAGCAGCAGCGGCAGCAGCGCCGCGAAGGACACGACCGAGGTGGCGAGCGGTGATCCCGTGTGCCAGAGCACCAGCAGCGGATAGGCGACGGCGGTGACCCGGCTGCTGAGGAAGGACAGGGCGGCGCCCGTCCACAGCAGCCGGAAGTCACGGTTCGCGCGCAGCGGCGGCGGGCCGCCCGCCCCGGCGGTGGCCGGTGTCCCGGCGACGACACTCACCGGTGCGGCTCCGCACCGGCCGGGCCGCCGCCGCGGCACCACTCGAGGACCGCCATGGCGCTGTGCATCTTGTTCTCCGCCTGGTCGAAGGCGATGCTCGCGGGCCCGTCCAGGACCTCGGCGGTCACCTCGTCGCCCCGGTGCGCGGGCAGGTCGTGCAGGAAGACCGCCTTGGGGCTGGTGTCCCACAGCCCGGCCGTCACCTGGAAGGGCGCGAAGACGCGCCGCCAGTCGGGGTCGGGCTTGCTGGTGCCGGTGGTCTGCCAGCGGGTGGTGTAGATCGCGTCCAGGTCGGCCGGGAGGTCCGCCATGTGGTGCTGTTCGCGCAGGACGGAGCCGTGCCGCTCGGCGTGGGCCGCCGCCCGTTCGCGTACGGACGCGGTGAGGCCGTAGCCGGGCGGGGTGCGCAGCTCGAACTCGACGCCGGGGAACCGGGTCAGGGCGAGGGCCAGGGCCGCCGCGGTGTTGTTGCCCTCCCCGACGTACAGGATGCGCAGCCCTTCGATCCGGCCGAAGCGGCGGTACAGCGTGGTGAGGTCGGTCAGTGCCTGGGTGGGGTGTTCGTCGGCGCTCATCGCGTTGATGACGGACATCCGGTCCTGAGTGGCCCAGGCCCGCATCTCGGCCGGGTCGCCCGCGGTGCGGGCGACGAGGACGTCGAGCATCCGGGACATGACCCGGCCGGTGTCCTCGCTGGTCTCCCCCGTGTTGAGCTGCAGATCGCCGGGGCCGTACGCGATGATCTGCGCGCCGAGCCGCAGCGCCCCGCTGGAGAAGGCGGTACGGGTACGGGTGGACGTCTTGCTGAAGTAGATCCCGGCGACGGTTCCTTCGAGCGGGCGGGGGTGCCCGGCCGTGCCGGCCGAGAAGGCCGCGCCACGGGTGACGAGCGCGGACAGCTCCTCGTCGCGGAGGTCGTCGATCGAGATCAGATGCCGGATCCGCCGGTCGGTCATGCGGCCCTCCAGGGCGGGGACGGGTGCGGGTGCGGTGCCGGGTGCGGCCGGGGCTAGGGCCTGTCTTTTGGATCAGGCCGGATAAGTGAGCGGGGTCTGGTGCCGTGCATCGCAAGGCGGAGGAAGGAGTCATGGCGGAGCCATGGCGACTGACGACAACGCGGCGAGGTGCGGTGCCAGGGCACGCGAGCCCGGCAAGATCCGGAAGACAGGCCCTGGTGCCGTGGTGCTCATGCGCGGTCCTCGTCGGTGACGACGGGGGCGAGGACGGAGGGCAGGGAGCCTGCCGGGCGGCCGGCGGCCGTGCCCCATTCGGCGGCGAGCGTGCCGGTTCCGAACGTGGTGTCCTGGCGGCCGAGTTCGGCGGTGAGGTGCTTGACGACGGCCTTGCCGGAGTCGGCGTTGGTCAGCGCGACGAAGCCCGTTCCGCCGTGCAGGCGGCTGATCGCCATGTTCCAGTAGCCGGCCGGCTCGCCGCCGTGGCCGAACTCCAGGTCGTCACCGGTGTCGTCGACGATCGTGCCGAGTCCGTAGAAGCTGCCGGTCTCTCCGGCGAGCAGCTCCCGGGCGACCGCCTGCGGCAACAACTCCTTGTCCGTACCGAGAAGTGCCCGGCGGACGGCGAGCGTCAGGGCGGCGACATCCCCCGCGGTGGTCCACAGACCGGCCGCCGCGAGGTGCGCCCGGCGCCGCCAGCCGCCCTTGAGGGGGGTGCCGTGACCGTCGTGGCCGAGCGCGACCGGCAGCCCGGAGGCGGTCGGGAACTCCTGGTCGAAGCTGCTGTCCCGGAGCCCGAGCGGATCCAGCACCAGGCGTCGCATCAGCGCCTCGAAGGGCTCACCCGTCACGTCCTCCAGCAGCTGCTGGAGCACCCAGTAGTGGGTGCTGCTCTTGCGGAACGTGGAGCCGGGCACCAGTTCCCTGCGGACTCTCGGGGTGCGGACGGGCGGCCTGCCCTCCAGCAGGTCCAGGAGCGAGGGCAGTTCCTCACCGGGCCGGAACCCGACACTGCGGTGGCGGGCGAGTCCGGCGCGGTGGCCGAGCAGGTGCCGGACGGTGACCGTCCCCGGTGCGGCGGGGTCGTCCGCCAGGCGCCAGCTGGTCAGACGGCGGTCGATGCCCTCGTCGAGGTCGATCCTGCCGTCGGCGGCCAGCCGCAGCACGGCCAGTGCGGTCACGTGCTTGCTCAGCGAACCGACCTGGAACAGCGTCCGTGCGGTCACGGGCGAGTCCCCGTCCGCGCCGAGCACGCCGTACCCGTGGACCCCGGCCAGTTCTCCGTCCCGCAGTACGGCGACGGCGGCGCCGGGCACCCGGTGCTGCGCCATGACCTCGGCGAGCCCGGGTACGAGGTCCGGCGCGGCCGACGCTGTTCCTGGGGCTCGGTTCGCCTCCGGGACGCTGGAGCCACTGTCGACGGCGGCGCGCTCCTTCGGCTCACTCGCCCCGACGGGGGCCGGCCCTTCCGGCTCACTCGCCCCGGCGGCGGCCAGCAGCGCGGCGGCCTCGGCGAGCGGCCCCTGATCCGGCCGCTCCCCCTCCCCCGCCGCCCGTGCGACCAGCGCGGCGAGCAGTTCGGCGGACACCTCGACGGTCGCGGCGCCACCGACGGCCGACGCCGGTGCCTCGCCGGGGTGCGCCGCTGCGTCCGCGTCGCGGCCCGTGGCCTCCACCGCACCGGCATCGGCGGGTTCGGGGGCCATGTCCTCGTCGACCGCCGCGGCCAGATCGATCAGGGTCTCGTGCTGGTACATGCGCCAGACCGACACCGTCAGGCCGGACTTCCGGGCCGCCGCCAGCACCTTGATCATCAGGAGGGAGTGGCCGCCCAGGTCGAAGAACCGGTCGTGGATGCCGATGTCCTCGACCCCGAGGACCTCCGACCAGATCGCGGCCAGGGTCTTCTCGGTCTCCGTACGGGGCGGGACATGCTCCGTCCCGGATCTCAGGGCGCCCCGGTCGGGGGCCGGGAGTGCCTTGCGGTCGACCTTGCCGTTGGCGTTGAGCGGCAGGGCATCCAGCCGGACGAACGCCGAAGGGACCATGTACTCGGGCAGCCGCACCCCGCAGTGGTCAGCCAGCTCGCCGGCTTCCGGTGCGTGCCCCGCGACCGGCACCCAGTGCGCGACCAGACGCTTGTCGCCCGGCGTCGGCTCGTACACACCGGTGAACGCCTCCTGGACGCCCAGGTGTTCGCACAGGACCGCCTGGATCTCGCCCAGTTCGATCCGGTAGCCGCGGATCTTGACCTGGTCGTCGATCCGGCCGAGGAACTCCACATTGCCGTCGTCGAGTTGACGGACGAGGTCGCCGGTGCGGTAGAGCCGCGCGCCCGCCGGACCGTACGGGTCCGGGACGAACCGCTCGGCCGTCAGGTCCGGGCGGCCCGCATAACCGCGCGCCACACCCGTACCCCCCACATACAGCTCACCCGTCACCCCGACCGGCACCGGCTCCAGCGCCGCGTCGAGCACGTACATCGCCATGTTCGGCAGAGGACGCCCGATCGGCACCACATCGCGGCCGGACGGGGCGGTCACCGGGAACACACAGGTCCCGACGGACGCCTCGGTCGGCCCGTACTCGTTGATCAGCCTGCCGGGTCCGAGGATGTCCAGCGACCGGTCCGCCACGGCGCCGGGCAGCGCCTCACCGGCGACCACCAGTACCGCGGCGAGTTCCTCCGCCTGTTCGGTGGTGAGCTGCCCGCTGAGCAGCTCCAGATGCCCCGGGGTCAGCTTGACGAAGCTGTACGGGGCGCCGGCCAGCAGGGCCCGGCCGAGGCCGGCCGGTTCGGTCTCCTGCGGGACGGTGAACACGGACTGCCCCGTCACCAGCGGCGCCCACAGGTTGGGCACCACGAGGTCGAAGGCGACCGACGAGAACAGCGGCGCACCGCCCGTGCCCCGCGACGCCAGCTCCCGCGCGGCCCAGGCCACATGGTTGGCCAGACCCCGGTGGGTGATCTCCACGCCCTTGGGCCGGCCCGTCGAGCCGGACGTGAAGATGGTGTACGCCAGCCGGTCCAGGTCGTCGGCCCGGGCCGGGGCCGTCGCCGGACGGGCGGCGATCGCCGCGGCGTCCGTGTCGACGAGCACCGGGGCGTCCTCGAAACGGTCGGCGTACCCGGACGACGTCACCACCACGCGTGCGCCGGACGCCTCGCGCATCGCCGAGATCCGCTCCGCCGGATAGGACGGGTCGACCGGCACATAGGCGCCGCCCGCCTTCCACACCGCGAGCAGCGCGGTGATCAGGTCGGGGCCCCGGTCCAGCAGTACGGCGACCCGGGACTCGGGGGACACCCCCAGGTCCCGCAGGTGGTGGGCCAGCCGGTTGGCGCGGCTGTCGAGTTCCCCGTACGTGACGGACGCGTCCCGGTGGACGACCGCCGCTGAGGCGGGTGCCCCGGCGGCCCGGGCCTCGAAGAGCTGGAGCACGGTACGGGACTCGGGGGTGTACTCGGTCCGGTTCCACTCGGCCAGCTGCCGCTGCCTCTCGTCGTCGGGCAGGTACGCGGCCCGGGCGTCGCCGTCCGGGTCGGCCGTCATGGCGGTCAGGACGGCCGTGTACAGGGCGGTCAGCCGGTCGGCGTTGTCCCGGGACAGCACATGGGTGTGGGTGGTCATCAGCAGGTAGCCGGAGACCGCGGAGACGGCCAGGCCGAACTCGGTCGCCCCTTCACCGGAGCTGTCCGCGATGTCGACCCGCTCCTCGTCGACGTGATCGAAGTCCTGGTAGCTGAACCGGACGTCGAGCAGCCGGTCGGCACCGGCCGCACGCTGGATCGCGGGCATCGGGTAGCGGCGGTGCTCCCAGATCCCGGCCTCGTGGAGGAACACCTGGGTGACCAGTTCGGTCCAGGTGCCGGCCGTACGGTCGAAGGCGAACGGCAGGGTGTTGAGGTACATGCCGTACACCCGGTCCGCGCCCGGTGCTTCGGGTCGGGCGCTGAACACCAGGCCGGTGAAGAAGCGGTCCTCCTCGGTGAGCATGCTCATCACCTTCAGATGGGCGGCGAGGAGCACGCTCTTGACGGAGACCCGGGCCCGGGTGGCGAGGGCGCGCAGCCCCGGCTCCAGGTCCTGCAGCGGTACGGCGACCCGGAACTTCTCGCGGGGTGCCGTGGTGTCGCCCGCCCACCCTGCGGGGAGCGAGAAACGGGAGTTACGGGCGATGACGTCCTGCCAGTAGGCCCGGTCCTCGGCCGATTCGAGGGAGGCGCGCTCGGCGGCGACGAAGTCCGCGTACCGCAGGCCGGGCGCATCGGGCTGTGCCCGGCCTGCGCTGTCCTGACCCTCGTCCCGGATGCGCCGGTACTCGTCGAGCAGCTCCATCAGCAGGGCCCGGTGCGACCAGCCTTCGGTGATGGCGTGGCAGACCGTGAGCCCGAGACGCCAGACTCCGTCGCCCTCGACGTGTGCGGTCATGCGCAGCAGGGGGGCCTGTTCGAGGTCGAAGAGGTCGGCGCGTTCGGCGGCGATGAACTCCGCGATCGCGGCCTGCCGTTCGTCCGCTCCGTATCCGCTCAGGTCCCGCACCGACACGCGGATCCGTGCCGCGGCGTGCACCACCTGGAGCGGCAGGGACCAGGTGTCGAGGTGGAAGGAGGTGCGCAGCATGTCGTGCCGCTCGGCGACCGCGTCCGCGGCCCCGCGCAGCGCCTGCGCGCTGAACGGCTCGTCATCGGTGATCCGGAAGGAGGAGACGTTGTGGTAGGCGTGCGCCTCCCGGTCGGCGAGCATCTCCAGGACCATGCCGAGCTGGACCTCGGTGAGCGGATACGCGTCCACGGCGTCGGCCGGCAGCGTGGCCCGGTCCTCGGCGCCGACCAGGGCGAAGGGCTCCACCAGGGCGGCGACTTCGGTCACCGCGGGCCGCCCGGTCAGGAACTGGGCCAGTTCGGCGACGGTCCGGTGCTCGAAGACATCGCGTACGCCGACGTCGAAGCCGGCCGCGCGCAGGGCGCCGACCAGGGCGACGGCGCGGATCGAGTGGCCGCCGATGTCGAAGAACCCGTCCTCGACGCCCACCCGTTCGAGGCCGAGGACCTCGGCCCACACCGCCGCGATGCGCTCCTCCGTCACCGTGCGCGGGGCCACATGGCGGTCGGCTGACTGCTGCTCTCCCACATCGGGCAGGGCCTTGCGGTCGACCTTCCCGTTGGCGGTGAGCGGCAGCGCGTCGAGCCCGGTGAGGCCGGCCGGGATCATGTAGTCCGGCAGACGCTCGGCGAGATGCCCGTGGACCGACTCGGCGGTGATGTCGCCCGGTGTCCAGTAGGCGGCGAGTTCGCCGTCCACGGTGGTGACGAAGGCGTCCCGGATGCCCGGGTGGGCGGCCAGGACGGCCTGGATCTCGCCCAGTTCGATCCGGTAGCCGCGGATCTTGACCTGGTCGTCGATCCGGCCGAGGAACTCCACATTGCCGTCGTCGAGCCGGCGGACGAGGTCGCCGGTGCGGTAGAGCCGCGCGCCCGCCGGACCGTACGGGTCCGGGACGAACCGCTCGGCCGTCAGGTCCGGGCGGCCCGCATAACCGCGCGCCACACCCGTACCCCCCACATACAGCTCACCCGTCACCCCGACCGGCACCGGCTCCAGCGCCGCGTCGAGCACGTACATCGCCATATTGGGCAGGGGGAGGCCGATGGGCAGGACGTCGGCGGCGGTGTCCCGGGGCACGGGGTGGATGCTCGTGCCGACGGACGCCTCGGTCGGCCCGTACTCGTTGATGATCCGGGTGTCCGGGGCCAGTTCGCGCCAGCGCTCCAGGGTGGCCCGGGTGAACGCCTCACCGGCGACCACCAGCACGGGAGCCAGGTCCGTCGCCCGGTCGGCGGGAAGCTGCTGGGCGAGGACGTCCAGGTGCCCCGGGGTGAGCTTGATGAAGCTGTACGGGCCGGAGGCGACGAGGTGTTCGCCCAGGTCCGCCATGTCGACGTCCTGGCCGACGGTGTGCACGGACTGGCCGGTGACCAGGGGCGCCCACAGGTTGGGGACGACCAGGTCGAAGGCGACGGAGGAGAACAGCGGCGCACCGCCCGATCCCTGCGACGCCAGCTCCCGGGCCGCCCAGGCCACATGGTTGGCCAGACCCCGGTGCGTGACCTCCACACCCTTCGGCCGGCCCGTCGAACCCGAGGTGAAGATGACGTAGGCCAGCCGGTCCAGGTCGTCGGCCCGGGCCGGGGCCGTCGCCGGACGGGCGGCGATCGCCGCGGCGTCCGTGTCGACGAGCACCGGGCCGTCCTCGAAACGGTCGGCGTACCCGGACGACGTCACGGCCACCCGTGCGCCGGCCGCCTCGCGCATCGCGGCGATGCGGTCCGCCGGGTAGGACGGGTCTACGGGCACGTACGCCCCGCCCGCCTTCCACACCGCCAGCAGCGCCGTCAGCAGCTCGGGACCGCGGTCCAGCAGCACCACCACCCGGGACTCGGCGGTGACCCCGAGGCCGGCCAAGTGCTGGGCCAGCCGGTTGGCGCGCGCGTCGAGCTCCTCGTACGAGACCATCCCGGCCTCGTGCACCACGGCCACCGCGTGCGGGGTCGTGCGCGCCTGTGCCTCGAAGCGCGCGGGCACCGGCTCGGTCTCCGCCGCGAACGCCGTGTCGTTCCAGATGGTCAGTTCGCGCTCCCGCTCGCCCTCCGGCAGGAACGACGCCCGCGCGTCGCCCTCGGGGTCGGCGGCCATCGCCTCCAGGACCTGGCGCAGCATCGCCGCGAGCCGGTCCGTGGCACCGCGGCTGATCGCGCGCGGGCTCGCCGTGAGGACGAGATGGCCCACCCGGGCCGATACGCCCAGCGGGAACTCGGTGGGACTGTCGTCGATGCTCGCGAGGTAGTCGACCTGGTCGCGGTCGACCTGGTCGAAGTCGTGGTAGCTGAACCGCATGTCGATCAGCCGCTCGCCGTCGGCGAGTTCACGCTGGATGACGGGCATCGGGAAGGTGCGGTGCGGCCACAGCTCGATCTCGCGGGCGAAGACCTGGGCGACCAGCTCGCACCAGGTGCCGGCGGTCCTGTCGTAGGCGAAGGGCAGGGTGTTGAGGTGCATGCCGTAGACCCGGTCGGCGCCGAGCACCTCGGGACGGGCGTTGCACACCAGGCCGCTGAAGAACCGGGCCTCCTCGGTGAGCATGCTCAGGGTCTTGAGGTGGGCGGCGTGCAGGACGCTCTTCAGCGAGGCGCCGGCCCGCGCGGCCAGCTTCCGCAGCCGGTCCTCCAGGTCGTGGAAGGGGACCGGGACGCGGTGGGGCGCTCCGTCGTCGTCGGGGTCGCCCCGCCACGGCGCGGGCACGGTGAGCCGCGCGTAGTCGTCGACGACCGTCTGCCAGTAGGCGCGTGACGTGTCGGAGGCGAGGGCGTCGAGCTCGGCGGCCACGAAGTCGGCGAACCGGGTGGCGGGCTGCCGTCCCTCGGCGGGCCGCTGCCCGTCGCGGATGCGTCCGTACTCGTCCAGGACCTCCATCAGCAGGGAGTGGTGGCTCCAGCCGTCGAGGATGGCGTGGCACTCGGTGTTGGTGATCCACCAGCTGCCGTCGCCCGCCACATGGGCGTACAGCCGCAGCAGCGGCGGCCGGGCCAGGTCGAACAGCCGGGAGCGCTCCTCGGCCGTGAACTCCTCCAGGGAACGGCGGAGTTCGCTCTCGGTGAGCTGAGAGAGGTCGCGTGCGCCCACGGGCATCTCGGCGTCCGTGTGCACGAGCTGCATCGGTACGGAGTACGTCGACAGGTCGAAGGAGGTGCGCAGGGCCTCGTGCCGGGCGACGACGGCCTCGGCGGCAGCGCGCAGGGCGTCGAGCGAGAAGGGCCGCTCGTCCCGGATCCGGAAGGACGTGACGTTGTGGTACGGGTGGCGGCCGTCGTCGGTGAGCATCTCGACGACCATGCCGAGCTGCACCTGGGACAGCGGGTACGCGTCGGCGAGCTCCTCGGGGAGACGGGCCGCGTCCTCGGCCGGGACCATCGAGAACGGCTCCGCCGTGCGGTCGGCGTCCGTGGGGGCCGGGCGGCCGGTGACGAACTCGGCGACGCGGGCGACGGTCCGGTACTCGAAGACGTCCCGGACGGCGAGGTCGTACCCGGCGGCGCGGAGCCGGCCCACGAGGTTGACGGCCCTGATCGAGTGGCCGCCGAGCTCGAAGAAACCGTCCCCGACCCCGACCCGGTCCAGACCGAGGACCTCGGCCCACACCTCCGCGATCCGCTCCTCGGTGACGGTGCGCGGAGCGACGTACCCGGCGGCGCCGACGGCGTCCTGGCCGGGGGCGGGCAGGGCCCGCTTGTCGAGCTTGCCGTTGGTGGTCAGCGGCAGCGCGCCCAGGGCGACGAACGCCGAGGGGATCATGTACTCGGGCAGGGTGCCGTCGAGATGGGTACGCAGCTCGGCGGGGGCGGGGGCGGGGGCGGGGGCGGGGCCGTGGTCCGCGGAGGCGGTGACGTAGGCGACGAGGCGCCGGTCGCCGGGGGTGTCCTCGCGGACGAGTACGACGGCGTCGCGGACGCCCGGGTGGGCGGCGAGCGCGGTCTCGATCTCACCCAGCTCGATCCGGAAGCCACGGATCTTGACCTGGTCGTCGATCCGGCCGAGGAACTCCAGACTGCCGTCGGCGAGCCGGCGGGCCAGATCGCCGCTCCGGTAGAGCCGGGAGCCCGCGGGACCGTACGGGTCGGGCACGAAACGCTCGGCGGTCAGCTCGGGACGGCCGAGGTAGCCGCGGGCCACGCCGGGACCGGCGACGTACATCTCCCCCGGCACGCCCACCGGGGCCGGCCGGCCCTCCGCGTCCAGGATGTACACCCGCAGGTCGGCGAGCGGACGGCCGATCGGGTTCCCGGCCTGGGGTGCCAGATCGGCGTCGGTGAGCCGGTGGAAGGTGGTGTGGACGGTGGTCTCGGTGATCCCGTACATGTTGACGAGCGCGATGTCGTCGAGGCCGAACCGGTCCACCCACGGGCGGAGTTCGGAGACCTCCAGCTTCTCGCCCGCGAAGACGACGGCGCGCAGCGAGAGTTCGGCGGTCGTGCCGATGAGGGAACGGAACGCGGACGGGGTCTGGTTGAGGACCGTCACGCGTTCCCGTACGAGCAGGTCGGTGAACTCCTCGGGCGAGCGGGTGACCGCGTACGGGACGACGACGAGCCGGCCGCCGTTGAGCAGCGCGCCCCACATCTCCCACACCGACACGTCGAACGCGTAGCTGTGGAAGAGCGGCCAGACGTCGGCCGGGCCGAAGGCGTAGTGCTCCTGCCCGCGCTCCAGCAGCCGCACGACGTTCGCGTGCGTCAGCGCGACGCCCTTGGGCCGGCCCGTCGAACCGGAGGTGTAGATCGTGTAGATCAGGTTCTCGGGGCTGCCGGGCACGCCCAGGTCGTGCGCGGGCTGCGCGCCGATGTGCTCCGCGTCGGTGTCCAGACGGACCAGGTCCACCGGCTCACCGTCGAACAGACCGGCGACGTCGGAGGTGGTGACCACCACCGGGGCCTTGGCGTCCCTGACGATGTAGGCCAGCCGGTCCGCCGGGTTCGCCGGGTCCAGCGGCAGGTACGCCGCACCCGACTTGAGGATCCCCAGCAGCGCCGGGATCAGCTCGGTCCCCCGCTCCAGGCACAGCCCGACGAGCGTCTCCGGTCCGACGCCCTTGTCGCGCAGCACCCGGGCGATCCGGTTCGCCCGCGCGTTGAGCTCCGCGTACGACAGCTGTGTGCCCTCGAAGGAGACCGCGATGCCCTCCGGCGTACGCGCCGCCTGCTCCTCGAACACCTCGTGCACACGACGCGTCACGGGCGCGGTCGTGGCGGGCGTGCCGAGCAGGACGGTGCGCTCCTCGGTGCCGAGGATGTCGAGCGCCGACAGCCGGGCCGCGGGCGCCTCGGCGACACCCGCCAGCAGCCGCAGCAGATGGCCGGTCATCCGCTCGGCCGTCGTCCGGTCGAAGAGGGAGGTGGCGAACTCGAGATGCCCGCCGAGCGAGCCGTCCGCGCCTTCGCGGATCTGGAGGTCCAGGTCGAACTTGGCCACCCGGCCGCTGCCCTCGTACGGGGAGACCTCGACGCCCGGGAACGCGAACGCCGAGCCGCGCTCGCCGTGCATGGTGAAGGCGACCTGGAACAGCGGGGTGCGGGACAGGTCGCGCTCCGGCTGCAGCGCCTCGACGACCTGGGCGAAGGCGACGTCCTGATGGTCGTAGGCGTCCAGGACGGTGGCGCGGGTGCGGGCGAGCAGTTCGGTGAACGCGGGGTCGCCCGCGGTGTCGCCGCGCATCACCAGGCTGTTGATTCCGTAGCCGATGAGCTGCTGGAGCTCGGGGCGCCCGCGGCCGGAGACCACCGTGCCGACCGCGATGTCGTCGCGGCCCGTGTAGCGGGCGAGCAGGTGCTGGTAGGCCGCCAGGAAGAGCATGAAGAGCGTCACGTCCTGGCGGTGCGCCAGCTCGCGCAGCCTGTCGGCCAGCTCCTGCGGGACGGTGAACGCGACCGCGTCGCCCGCGCCGTCCCGGACCGCGGGGCGCGGCCGGTCGGTGGGCAGCTCCAGCGGGGCGAGGTCCGCCAGTTGCTCCTTCCAGTAGCCGAGGTGCCGGCCGATGACCTCGCCGGTCAGCTCGGCGCGCTGCCAGGCGGCGTAGTCGGCGTACTGGACCTGAAGGGGGGCCGGGGTGCGGCCCGCGTACAGCTCGCTGAGCTCCTGGCCGAGGACACCGGTGGACCAGGCGTCGCAGGCGATGTGGTGGAGGACGAGGGCGAGGACGTGCTCGTCGTCGGCGAGCCGGATCAGCCGGGCGCGCACCGGCCGGTCGCTGCCGAGGTCGAACGGACGGGCCAGATCCGCCTCGACGAGCGCCCGGGCCTGTGCCTCGTCGCCGGCCTCGGTCAGCTCCAGCGGGGCGGGGCCGGGCTCGTCGATCAGCTGGACGGGCTCCTCGCCGTCCATGGCGTACCGGGTGCGCAGGATCTCGTGCCGGTCGACCAGACCCTGCCAGGCGCGGCCGAGGGCCGCCGTGTCGAGCGGGCCGCGCAGCCGCAGCACGAGCGGAACGAGGTATTCGGGGCTGTCCGGTTCGAGCCGGCTGAGGAACCACATCTGCTGCTGTCCGTACGACAGCGGCAGCCGGCCCTCGCGGTCGGCGCGGGCTATCTCCGTGCGGCGGGAGGCTCCGCCGTGCCGTCCCGCGAGGCGGCGGCGCAGCAGTTCGGCGCGCAGCGCGTCGGCATCAGCGGCCGGGACCGCGGGCTTCTCCATCTCACCGGTGCTCATGCCTTGTGCTCCTTGTTCTGCCGTGCGCCGTGCGCGCGTGCGTCATTCGTCGGGGCGTCCTGCGCGAGTACGTCCTGCGCGAGTTCGGAGTCGGAGAGCGCGGCGATCTGGGCCGTGATGCGCTCCTCGACGGTGGCGGCCAGCTGGGCGACCGTCGGGCCTTCGAACACCGTGCGGACGGCGAAGTCGATCTCGAACTCCTGCTGGATGCGCGAGATGAGCCGGATCGCCAGGATCGAATTGCCGCCGACGTGGAAGAAGTTGTCGTGGGCCCCGGCCTGGACGCCGAGCAGTTCGGTCCAGATCTCGGCGATGCGCTCCTCCGCGGGGCCGCTGGGGGCGATGTGTCCGTCGTCGGGCCGCCCGGGGTCCGGGTCCGGGAGAGCCCGGCGGTCGACCTTGCCGTTGGCGTTGACGGGGATCGCGTCGAGCAGCGTGTAGCTCGCCGGAACCATGTAGTCGGGCAGCTGCCGGGCGCAGTGTGCGGCGAGCGCGGGCTCGTCGGGTCCTTCGGTGCCGGGCTCCGGGACGAGGTAGGCGGCGAGCTGCTTCTCACCGGCCGCTGTCGTACGGACGGTGACGACGGCGTCGCGGACCCCGGCGTGGGCGGCCAGGACCGCCTGGACCTCGCCGAGTTCGACGCGGTAGCCGCGGATCTTGACCTGGTCGTCGAGGCGGCCGAGGAACACCACGTTGCCGTCGTCGAGCCTGCGGGCCAGGTCGCCGGTGCGGTAGAGCCGGGCGCCGGGCGGGCCGTACGGGTCGGGGACGAAGCGCTCCGCCGTCAGGTCGGGGCGGCCCGCGTAGCCGCGCGCCACACCCGTGCCGCCGACGTACAGCTCGCCGGTCACTCCGACCGGGACCGGCTGGAGGACCGGATCGAGGACGTACATCGTCATGTTGGGCAGCGGGAGGCCGATCGGCAGCACATCGGCGGTGCCCGCGCTGCCGTCCTGCGGGACCGGGTACACGCAGGTGCCGACGGTGGCCTCGGTCGGTCCGTACTCGTTGACGATCCGGGTGTCCGGGGCGAGCTCGCGCCAGCGCTCCAGGGTGGCGCGCGTGAACGGCTCGCCCGCCACGACCAGGACCGGGGCGAGCGCGCCGGCCTGGGCGGGGCTGAGCTGGAGGGCGAGGATGTCGAGGTGGCCCGGGGTCAGCTTCACGAAGCTGAAGGGTTCGGCGTCCGCGAGGCGCTTGCCGAGCTCGGACATGTCGGTGTCCTGCGGCAGCAGGAAGAGCCGCTGGCCCGTGACGAGCGGGGCCCACAGGTTGGGCACGACCAGGTCGAAGGCGACCGAGGAGAACAGCGCGCCGCCGCCGTAGTCGTCCCCGGCGAGTTCCCTCGCCGCCCAGCGCACGTGGTTGGCGAGGCCGCGGTGGGTGACCTCCACGCCCTTCGGGGTGCCGGTCGAGCCGGAGGTGAAGATCGTGTAGGCGAGCAGGTCGGGGTCGTCGGTCCGGACGGGCGCGGTCGCGGGGCGGGCCGCGACGGCCGCGGCGTCCGTGTCGACGAGCACGAGGGTCGCGTCCGCGCCGTGCCCTTGGGGGCCGTCGGCGAACCGGCCGGCGTACGCCGACGAGGTGACCGCGACCGTGGCGTTCGCCGCCTCGCGCATCGCGGTGATGCGCTCGGCCGGGCAGGACGGATCGACCGGCACGTACGCGCCGCCCGCCTTCCACACGGCGAGCAGTGCCGTGACGAGGTCCGGCCCGCGGTCGAGAAGGACGACGACCCGGGACTCCGGGCCGACACCGAGGGCCACGAGATGCTGGGCGAGACGGTTGGCGCGGGCGTCGAGTTCGCCGTACGGGACGGTCTCGGCGCCGGAGGTCAGGGCGGTCGCCCGCGGCGCGGCGCCGGCACGGGCCTCGAAGAGCGCGGTGACCGTGTCGGTGCGGTCCGCGGTGTCGTCGGCCGTGTCGTTCCACTCGGTCAGCAGCCGCCGGCGTTCCTCGGCGGAGAGCAGCTCGACGACGCCGAGCAGGGTGTCGGGGCGGGCCGCGACCTGTTCCAGCAGGGTCAGGAAGTGGCCGGTCATCCGCTCGGCGGTGGACCGGTCGAAGAGTGCCGTGGCGTACTCCAGCACACCGTCCAGGGCGCCCTCGGGGGTCTGCCGCATGAACAGCGACAGATCGGTCTTGGCGACCTGCCAGGCGGCCGTGAACGCGGCCAGGTCCTCGTCCCGGGTCGCGACACTGGTCACGCCCTCGCTGTGCAGGTCGAAGGCCACCTGGTAGAGGGGCGTACGGGACAGGTCGCGCTCCGGCTGGAGCTCGTCCACCAGCCGCTCGAAGGGCAGCTCCTGGTGGACGAACGCGGCGCGGGCCGCGTCCCTGACCCGGCCGAGTGCTTCGGCGAACCCCAGGTCGGCGGTCAGACCGCAGCGGATGACGAGCGAGTTGAGGAAGAAGCCGACCATGCCCTCGGTCTCGGGGCGGGTGCGGCCGGCGACGGGTGTGCCGACGGGGACGTCCCACTGGCCGCTGTAGCGGGCGACGAGCGCGGCGTACGCGGTGAGGAGCGTCATGAACGGCGTCGCGCCGTGGGCCCTGCCCAGCTCGGTGAGCGCGGCGGCGAGGCCGGGGGCGATACGGAAGGGGACGACGGCGCCGTGCGGGTCGCGCACCGGGGGGCGGGGCCGGTCGGTGGGCAGATCGACCGGTTCGACACCGGCCAGCTCACGGATCCAGTGGTTGAGTTCGCCCTCGATGACGTCGTCGGTGAGGCGGGCGTGCTGCCAGGCGCCGTAGTCGGCGTACTGGACGGTGACGGGGGGCAGCGCGGGCTCCCGGCCGGCGGCGTACGCCGCGCACAGCTCCCGCAGTTCCCGCTCCAGGACGACGGTCGACCAGCCGTCACAGGTGATGTGGTGCATCGTCAGGAGCACGATGTGGTCCTCGCCCGGGACCCGGGCCAGCAGCGCCCGCCACAGCGGGCCGGCGGCCAGGTCGAAGCCGCGCGCGAACTGCTCGCCGAACAGGGCGGGGACGCCGTCGTGGCCGGTGTCCTCGACACGCAGCTCCACCCGGGTGGCACCGGGGGCGTCGATGATCTGACGCGGCTCGCCGCCGATGTCCAGGTACCGGGTGCGCAGCGGCTCGTGGCGGGCGGCGAGCGCGTCCAGGGCCCGGCCGACCGTCTCGGCGCTCAGCGCCGCGGGCAGCCGCAGGAACAGCGGGGCGACCCACTCGGGGCTGCCCGGGTGCATGCGGTCCAGGAACCAGAGACGGTGCTGGCCGGAGGAGAGCGGGAGTTCCCCGTCGCGCGGCACGGGGCGGATCGCGGCCTCGCCGGAGGGGGCCGCCGCGGGGGTGCCGACGAGCCGGGCCTGGGCCTCGACGGTGGTGGCCGCGAACAGCCCGCGCAGCGAGATCTTCTCCCCGGACGCGGCCCGCAGCCGGGCGGCGAGCCTGGTCAGCTGGAGCGAGGTGCCGCCGAGGGCGAAGAAGTCGTCGAGCACACCGACCCGGTCGAGCCCGAGCAGCTCGGACCAGACCCGGGCCACGAGCTCCTCGGCGGCGTCGCGCGGCGCGGTGAAGTCGGGCTGCCGGTCCGCGGAGATCTCGTCGGGCGAGGGCAGTGCCGCCCGGTCGACCTTGCCGTTGGCGGTCAGCGGGAAGGTGTCGAGGGTGTGGAAGAAGGACGGGACGTGGCTCTCGGGGAGCCGCTCGCCGAGGAAGGCGCGCAGTTCGCCGGTGTCCAGCGGGTCGCGCACGGTCAGGTAAGCGGCGAGCCGCTTGCCGCCGTCGTCGGCCGTGTAGGGCGCGACCACGGCGCCGGTCACGGCCGGATGCGCGGCGAGCGCCGCCTCGATCTCGCCGGGCTCGATCCGGACGCCGTTGACCTTGACCTGGTGGTCGAGCCGGCCGAGGTACTCCAGGGTGCGGTCGGCACGCCAGCGCACCAGGTCGCCCGTGCGGTAGAGCCGGGCACCCGGCTCGGTGGCGTACGGGTCGGGCACGAAGCGTTCCGCGGTGAGGCCGGGGCGCCCGGCGTAGCCGCGGGCGACGCCGACTCCGCCCGCGTACAGCTCGCCGGGCACCCCGACCGGCACGGGGACACCGGCCGGGTCCAGGACCAGGACACGCATTCCGGGGATGGGGCGGCCGATCGGCACCGGTCCGGTGGTGAGCGCGGGGTCCACGAGCTGGGCGGTGACGTCGATGGAGCACTCGGTCGGGCCGTAGGTGTTCCAGACCTCGACGGGGTGTCCGGCTCGTTCCCGCGACCTGGCCACGAGTTCGGCGTGCAGCGGCTCGCCGGCGGAGAAGAGCAGCCGCAGCGAGCCGCAGCCGCTCCAGTCCGCCTCGTCGACGAGGAGCCGCAGCACCGACGGCACGACCTGGAGGACCGTCACGCCGTGAGCGGCGACGGAACGCAGCAGCGCGCCGGGGTCGCGCTCGGCCCCGGGCGGGGCGAGGACGACGGCGCCGCCGGAGACGAGCGGCGCGAAGATCTCCCAGCCCGCCGCGTCGAAGCCGATGGTGGTCTTCTGCAGCACCCGGTCCGCCGCGGCGAGCCGGTGCCGTTCCACGGTCCAGCCGACCCGGTTGGCGATCCCGGCGTGGGTGACGGCGACGGCCTTGGGCCTGCCGGTGGACCCGGAGGTGAAGACGGCGTACGCGACGTTGTCCGGGCCGGCGGCGCCGTCCGCGGCGTCGTCCGCGGCGCCGTCCCCGGCCACGGCCCC
>NZ_JBSGZO010000057.1:0-29692 GCF_053611045.1 Streptomyces sp. NPDC054841
ACCCGTAGCACCCCGCACACCCCCACCGATCAGCAACCGGCTCAAACCCCGACTCGCGACAGCCCTGTTCCGCCGCTACCTGCGCGCCTGCATCCCGACCGGCCCCGACCGCGCCTCCCCGCTGGCCGGCGCCCGCCCGGAGGCCGTCCTCGCCGAGACGCAGCGCGTCGGCAACCGTCACCACCACTGACCGTCCACCGACCCGGAGGAGCATGTCCCACCCCACCCCCCACCCGGTGAGACTGGCCGGCGAGATCACCCGCCAGCTCGGCCAGCTCGCCGACCACCTCTCGCAGCTCCCCCCGCCCCAGGCCGCGCAGGTCATCGCCCGCGTCCTCGACGCGGACGCCGGAGTCCTCGGCGGCATCACCCACCTCGTCGCCACCGGCAGCGTGTTCGCCAAGGACCAGGCAGAGCGAGGCGCTCTCCCCGCAGAGGTGTGGCTCGCGCTGGGCCGCGCCTCGAACGAACTGCACGACATCACCCTCGACCTGGACGAACACAAAGACACCCTCCAGCATGTCGGCACCCAGCCCGCCACCACTGCGGCGAAGCCCCCGGTACCCGCACCGCTCGTCGTCCGGCGGCGCCGGTGAAGAAGAAGCAGTGGCAGGGCTGGGGGCCAGGCGAGCAGGCCGAGCAGCACTACCTCGTCCAGCCCCGTGCCCTGGCCGGAGGCGGCGACGTCCGGCACGTCTCGGAGTTCCTGCGCGCCTCGGGATGGCGGGACAAGTCCAAGTCGCGCGGCCCTTTGTTCATGGAGAGCCCGGACCGCACCGTCCGTGTCGCCTACGACCCCTACGTCCTTCCCGGCGGGTGGACCATCCACGGCAGAGCGGACGGCCCCAACGGCGAGTGGTCGGCGCACCTGGGCCGGCAGACCCCGGTGGAGATCGTCGCCGGTCTGACCGACGCCCTCACCCGTCCTCGCTCCGCCCACGCTCCCAACGTCTGGGCGCCGTTGCAGGAGCAGAACTGGCACACGCGTTTCGAGGGCGAGCACTACATGGCGACCAGCCCCGACGGCACCGCGTGGATGCAGTACCACCAGGGCGCCGACGGCTCGGCGATGTGGTGGACCGGAGCGAAGGACAAGCAGGGCAACGGCTGGACGGCCAACTTCACGCCGAACACGCCGATGCACCTGGTGCAAGCCTTCTCGACCGAACTCGCCGGCCCCGATCCCGTGATGCGCCCGCGCGGACGCGTTCCGCACAGCGCGCAGATCCGTACCTGGTCGGTCTCCGTCAAGCCCTCCCAGCTCAGTGCGTGGCAGCAGGCCCGGATCACGGCCGCCCGCGCCGCCACCTGGGCCCGCAACAGCGCCCGAAGTACCCGGCCGCGCACCAGCGCCCGTCCCTACACCCCGGCCGGCGGCGCCCGGACCCGCCGCTGACCCGCCGCCCCGTTCCAAGGAGCCCGATGCCCGCACTCACCCCGGACACCATCCGCACCCTGACCGAAACGCTCTCGGACCTCACCGACTACCTGCGCGAGAACCCCGACCCCGTGGAGGCCCTCGCACTCGTCGAGCCCCTTCTCGACGAGTACACGGGCCTGCCCGTCCAACTCGCCGACACCCTGCGTGCCCTCGCCCGTGCCCTGCAGGAGCACCCGGACGTCCCGCGCACCGCGCAGGTCGACCTTCTGATCACCGAGTTGCGCACGGCCGCGTGGGAGCAGGCCGACCAGCACACCCTCCACTACGTCGTGGACGACCTCCGCGACCTGTACGGCAGCGCCGGCACGAGCGAGCCGGGGTGCTGCCGGTGCCGCTGAGCGAACGGCAGCTCGCCGCGTTCGCCGACAAGCACGCCTGGCAGATCCCCTTCGACACCAGCCCCCGCCACCTCGCCGGCCCCGGAGACGCCCGCCACGTCACCCACGGCCTGGCCGCCGCCGGATGGAGCCCCGTCTCCGACCCCCTGAGCGCCGAAATCGTCCTGCGCAGCCCCGACCTGCGCCACCGCCTCCAGTTCGACCCGCAGTCCGCCACCTCCGCGTGGTGGCGGCTGCGGGCGGAGCCCACCGACACCGAGCCCGGTTGGTACGCCGAGTTCGGCGAACTCGTGCCCGCCGAGGTCCTCGCCGGCTTCACCGACGCCCTCGTCGAACCGCCGCCACAGCAGCCGGACCCGTGGCAGCCGGTGACCTCGGCGGGGTGGCACCGCGCTTCAGACGGCACAGCGCGCTCGCCAGACTCCATGTGTCACATCGAACTGCGCCCGCTGAGCGAATTCCGCGACCAGCCGTCCTGGCACGTCGAGACCCGTGAGCCCGACCACGGAGAATTCCACGGCCCGCGCATCTGGCACGCCTACTTCGACGAGCACACCCCCGCCCACTTGATCGGATCGTTCCTCACCGCACTGGCCGACCATAGCCCCCTCCAGCGCGGCATGTACGACCGCACCGGCCACTACAGCGCCGTGCAGGAGCCCAGCCCACTACGCCCACAGCAAGTGGTCGACGCCCACGCCACGCGCCTCAAGTCCCTCCGCGCGCACGCACGCTCCGCCCGCCGGCAGCAGACGAAACCCGCGACGACCCCGGCGAACGCCGGCACCACGCAGCCAGCCGCTCGCCGCTGAACCGACAGGACCCCACCTCATCTCCACCGACCACCACGCACACCACGACTTCCTCCGCCACCTCGACGACTATCTGAGCGACAGCAAGAAGATCCTCGACGCCTGGGACGCCTACTCCGACGAGCACACCGACCTCGACGGCTGGCCCCACGACGACCACGCCTACGGCAGGCGCGCGAGCCAGCGCGACGCCGACACCCTCACGGCGTTCGAGCCGCTCCGCTACGGCGCCCGTCACCTGCTGGCCACCGCCGAGACACAGCTGGTCCAGCTGCCGGAGTACACGGTGCAGAGCCGCTGGGTCTACCAGTTGGGCGTCCTGCGCGACGCCCTCGACCGGCTCGACGAACTGCACGAGCAGTGGCTCCAGGCCCGAGACGCTCTCCCCGCCACCGCCAAGCCCGGCAAAGCCGACTTCGACGACGCCCTCGCCGAGCATCACGCCGAATCGTGGAGCTACCTCGACGACTGGGCCACCCACGGCAAGGCGCTCCGGGAGATCAACTCCGCCGCTCGCAAGGCCCGTTCGCCTCTGGCCCTCATACCGGTCCCCGCACCCGTCCGGCGGATTACGGCACGGAAGTGAGCATGTCCCCGACTCCCGAGACCGTCGAGGTCGACTTCATCGCCCCACGCCACCTCGCGGGCGGCGGTGACCCCGCCTGGATCACCGTCCCCCTCCACCGTGGCTGCGGCTGGAGCTACGGCGACGACCCCCTGATGCCGCGCGTCCTGCTCGCCAGCCCCGACCAGAAGGCCCTCCTGCGCCTGGAGCCCGACCCGGATGGACAGTGGTGGACGTTGAGCCACGCGGCGGGGCCGGACCACGCCGCCTGGTACGCGAGCTTCGGTGCCCGCACGCCGGTCGAACTCATCGCGGCCGTCACCGACGCCCTCACCGACCCGGCCCCGACGGCGGGCGCGCCCTCCGATCCGTACGAGCCGCTCCAACAGATCGGCTGGACGCCCGTCTCCGCGGACAACGGCCTCGTGTCACCCGACGGCACCGCGTACCTCCAGCGACTGGGCAGCGCGGAAGAAGCGGGCGCCTGGTTCGTCACCTCCACGCTCGGTCCGGACCGGCCGGTATGGCAGGCCCGCTTCGACGCGCACACTCCCGCCCGCCTGGTCGCCGCGTTCACCGCTGCACTCGCCGATCCGAAGCCCGTGCCACGCATCGACAGCGGGTGCAGTCTCCCGACCCGCGACCCGAACGTCGTCACCCGTAGGACCACGGACGTGCTCGCCGTGTACGTCGCCGGCGCGCTGGAAGAACGCGTCCACTCCCTGGCGGCCCGGCGCGCCGCCCCGCCGACGAGCCCGATCCCGACGCGACAGCCGCCGGCCAAGAACAACCGCAGCCGCTGACCCCCGTCCCCGCCCGGAAGCACGTAGCCCTTGCCCCCTTCCTCCTCCAACAGCAACACCGACGGGTACGACCTCGTCCTGCGCCTCCTCCTCGGCGTGCTCGCCGTCGTCGTCCCCCTGTCCCACCTCGCCTGGCTGTCCGGCAACATCACCGCCTACCTCACCGGCACCGCCTGGGCCCCCTACCAGCCGACCGAAGCCCTGCTCCACCCCGAGCAGGTCTGGCCCGACGCAGGAGAAACGTCCCTGCTGATCGGTGCCCGCATCGTCCCCCTTGTCCTGCTCCTGGCCCTCGGTGTGGGGGCGGGCGTCCTGTGGGCCCGGCACAAGAACCGAAGCGGCGGTCGGAAGAAGATCACCGGCATGGCCGCGGCCCGGGACATCGAGCCGCTGATGGCCAAGGCGATCACCGACAAAGCCCGTTCCTTGCGCCCAAGCCTGAAGGACAGCAAGCGCATCGACGCGAAGGACACCGGCATCCTCCTCGGCAACCTGCAGGGCAGCCGCCACGAGGTACGGATGGGGTTCGAGGACGTCGCCGTCGCGATCATGGCACCCCGGTCCGGCAAGACCACCTCGCTCGCCATCCCCTCCATACTCGCCGCGCCCGGCCCGGTCCTGCTGACGTCGAACAAGGCCGCCGGAGACGCCTTCACCACGGCCTACGAGGCCCGGGCCAAGGCGGGAGCGGTGTGGACCATGGACCCGCAGCAGATCGCGCACGCCGCACGCGAGATGTGGTGGAACCCTCTCGCCAGCGCAAGAACCCTGGACGGGGCGAACCGGCTCGCCGGGCACTTCCTCGCCGCCTCGGTGGATGCCTCCCAGCAGGGCGACTTCTGGTCGAAGGCCGGCAGCAACATCCTGTCCCAGTTGCTGCTGGCCGCGGCGCTCGACGAGCGGCCGATCACCGACATCATGCAGTGGCTGGCCTTCCCCGCCGACCGTACTCCGCTCGACATCCTCCGCGACCATGACTTCGCCGCTGTCGCCGCCCAGCTCAAGGGCACCGTCGAGGGCCCGCCGGAGACGCGCGACGGCATCTACGAGACCGCCCGCCAGTACGCCGCCGCCCTGCTCAACTCCGAGATCGCCGCGTGGGTGACGCCGCAGAAGGACGTCGCCGAGTTCCGGCCTGCCGACTTCGTCACCTCCACCGACACGCTGTTCCTGCTGAGCAAGGACGGTGGCGGCGGGGCCTCGGCGCTGATCGCGGCGTGCGCGGACTCGGTGATGCGCGCCGCCACCGCCCAGGCCGAGCGTGCCGGGGGACGCCTCGATCCGCCTATGCTCGCGATCCTCGACGAGGCCGCCAACGTGTGCAAGATCAGCGACTTGCCGGACCTGTACTCCCACCTCGGCAGCCGCGGCATCATCCCCATCACGATCCTCCAGAGCTACCGCCAGGGCCAGAAAGTCTGGGGGGACGCGGGCATGGACGCCATGTGGTCGGCCTCCACCGTGAAGGTGATCGGGTCCGGTATCGACGACCCCGACTTCGCGGACAAGCTGTCCCGGCTGATCGGCGACCACGACGTGGAGACCACGTCCACTTCGCACTCGGAGTCCGGCAAGTCGACCTCGGTCAGCATGCGGCAGGAGCGGATCCTGCCCGCCGACGCGATCCGCGCCCTCCCCAAGGGCACCGCACTCTGCTTCGCCACCGGCATGAGGGCCGCCATGCTCGACCTGCGGCCCTGGTACTTGGAGCCCGGAGCGGAGGAGCTATCCGCAGCGTCCGCCCGCGCCTCGAAGGCGATCACCGCCCGCGCCGTGGCGAAGCACGCGCCGACACAGTCCGACTTCGGGAAGGCCGTGTGAACGACGCCCGGCTGCACCTGGTCCCGGTCCGCTCCCGCGAGGCGAAGGACTTCGTGCGCGCCTGGCACCGCCACCACCCGCCGCCCGTAGGACAGATCTTCGCCGTCGGAGCCGCCGACGAGACCGGCACACTGCGCGCCGTGGCCATCGTCGGCCGGCCCGTGGCCCGCCACCTCGACGACGGCGCCACCCTCGAAGTCACCCGGACCGCCAGCGACGGCGCACGCAACGCCAACTCCCTGCTGTACGGGGCGTCGTGGCGCGCGGCGAAAGCCCTCGGATACCGGCGCTTGATCACCTTTACCCAGGAAGGCGAGAGCGGCGCATCTCTGCGCGGCGCGGGCTGGCACCTGGTCGCCAGCCGTCCACCCCGGGCCGGATGGCACACCCCTTCCCGCCCCCGGGCCGGTCACGGCAACGACCACGTCGCTCGCTTCCTGTGGCAAGCCCCCTGAACCGCATGCCTGGAGACGACCTGCACACCTACGAACCCACCGACCTCGACGACATGTCCACGCGCCAAGCCGTTGATGCCGTGACGGCGGACATCCGCGACCACTACATCACCGTGGACGGCACCGGCCTGTTCAACGCCACGCGGCACATCGGCCTGCTGTGCCACCTCGCTGCCCGCATGGCCGCCGACGTCGAGTTCCAGCTCGCCCCGAACGTCGCCAACCCCCCGCCCGCCGAGACGCTCGGCGCGAGCGCCGGGCACCTCGGGCGAGCCGTCGCCCACTACACCCAGGCCCTCGCCCCGCTCATCACCCTCACCCACCACAGCGCAGGACACGCTCCAGCAACAGCTCGACTCGCTCGACCACCACAGTCGCCTGCGGGTCCATCTCGACGACGCGGGGCGGGCCCTGGCCGCAACCCGCACCGCGCTGGAGGTGCCGCGGCCCCCCGCTGCTGCGAGCGCACCCGCCCCGGTGCCGTCGCACGCCCCGGCCGTCCGGCGCCGAGCATGACGACACCGCCCGCCGACGGCCTCCTGTTCGACGTGGCCGCCCCGCCGACGCCGGTTGAACGGCTGATGCTGCTCGCAGACCAGTACGTGCAGCACAACGACACGCTCGACCGCCTTCTGCGGGCCGGTTCGCAGTCCGAGCCCGACGCCCACGTCGCCTCCGCACAGCAACTCGCCTCCGCGACCCGCGCCGCCCTCAAGGCGGTCACCGACGAGCGGCTCTACGAAAGTCACGAGTTGTCGGACGCAGTGGCGCGCCTCCAGCAGCTCGCCTTCCTGAGCGGCGCCTCCACGGAACACCGTCTCCCGACGGCCCGCACGCTGACCGCCCTGGCTCCCGAAGCCGTCATGGGCTGCGCCGACAGCGTCGCCCGCGAGATCCGACGCCGACGCTGGAGTACCACCGACGCTCCAGACCACCAGCTGACCGCCACGCAGCACACCGCCCTATGGGAGATCGTCTGCGGGCACGTCGTGGCCACCAGCTCCCTGGGACGGCAGTACGTCCACTACCGCGACGAGCGCGTGCTGATCGCCACACTGCGGTCGCTGGAGGCGAACGGCCTCGCCGAGCGCGTCCCGAAGTCCGCGGCCTCCGCCTACGTGGGCGGACCGCTCAAAGACCGAGTCCGTCTCACCACCGCCGGCACCACCGCCCTGGCCGCCGCCATCAGCCGCCCGCCGACCGCCAGGACACCCGGCACGACACCCGCGCCCGCTCACGCCGCCGCAAAGACGGCCACCCGAAGCCGCTGACCGATCCTCCGGAGCCACACCACCCCATGACCCCGCTCAACCTTGCAGAACAAGCGCAACAACTCCGTTGCCTGGCAAGCGACTTCGAAGCCCTGCACGCCCGGGTTCGGGACATCTCCTACACCCCAGGTACCGACGCGCTGCGGCAGATCAGCCCGCTCCTGCTCAAGGCCCAGGACCTGACGGCCACCGCCCTCGTCCGCCTGGGCGCGCTCGACTCCAGCGCGTACACCAGCATCGCCGGCAGTCGCGCGAGCCTGGAGTGTCTGTCCTCGGTCGTGGTCGCCTCCTCCCTGGCTGGCAACGACCTCGCCAGCGCGCTGTACGCCAACCCCTACGAAGGTGCGCCGTTCCCCGGCTATGCGGCGGACGACACCTCGACACGCACCACTCGCCACGCCGAAGCCATCCCGAAGATGACCGGCCACCTCGCCGACGCCGCCCACCAGCTCGACCTGAGCGCGACCGCGTGCCACTACGTCGCGACCGGTATCACGCGCGACCTCGCCGCCACACGTCACGAAACCCCTTCAGCGCGGCGGGCTGACGGCCCTCCGCTGACCAGCGCTCAGTACGACGCCCTCAAGGCCCTCGCCCTCGGCGGAGGGAAGCTGTACGAGAGTTCGCAGCGAGGGCTGGGGGTGACCCGTGTCGCCACCGACGACGGCACCCGCGTCTCGATCGCCACCTTCCGGGCCCTGAACAAGCGCGGGCTCGTCGACTGGGACACCAGCACCTCCCTGTTCCACGGGCAGAAGATCACCGTCACCGAGTACGGGCGGCAGGCCCTGGCCAGTCCGCGCCCCGCAGCCACGGCGGCGCCACCCGCAAGAGCCGCATCCAAGGCTCCTGCGGTGCAGGGAGCCCGCCGGTGACGCACTTCGAGCCCCAGGACCGCGTTCTGGTCTCACCGCGCCATCTGGCAGGTGCAGGGATCGACCGGCTCGCCGACGCGATCGGCCCGCTGATCCGCCTCTTCGGCTGGACGAGCGAGCACGAGCGCGCGACCGGACGCATCACCGTCAGCAGCCCAGACGGCAGCCTGTTCGTGAACTTCAACTCCCGCCACACACGCGGGCAATGGTGGTCGGTCGCTCATCACGAGCCCTTCTGGGAGGCCCAGTTCACTCGGCAGACCCCGATCGAGGTCGTCGCCGCCGTCACCCAGTCCCTGCCCCAGCTGATCGGCGACCACCGCCACTCCGGGCAGAACCCCCTCACCCACCTGCCCGGCCGCAACCGCGACACGTGCCGCGACACGTTGATCCACATCTTCCTCCCCTCGCGCTGCGTACCCCCGCCGCCGCACGCCCTGCGGACCCGGCCAGTCCGTCCCCGCCAGCGGCGCCCGACGCAGTCTCGCGTCGGCGCCCCGCCCGGCATGCCGCCCACCGAAACCCTTGGACCACCGTGTCTCCTCTGGACATCCCCGATGTGTTCATCGGGTCCACCGACGACGGACACACCTTCGTCGTCCTCAACCGGCGTATCCGCAACGCCGACCGGCTGCTGACCGAGGCCGGCTTCCTCGTCCGCGAACACCTCGGCCGCAGGCTCTACCTGCTGCCACCGGGTACCGCACAGGACGCGCACGAACGCGCCGGAGTCGCGATGTACGGGCTCCTGGCCCACACCCACGACCTCATCGACCTTTCCTGGACGACACGCTGGAGCCCCGACCATCCGGCAGGCGATCCGGACCTTCACTTCCGGGTCGGTGAGGGCACCGTTGCCGTGACCGCCGAGACCACCACCGCCCGTTCCCTCCTGGAGCAGCACGGCTTCACCCCCACGGCAGACGGCTCGTCCTACCGCCCGCAGGACGGGCTGGACGAGCGCGGACTGCTCGGCGTTGTCACCGCTGCCGAGACGCACGCATACGCCCACGGTCTCAGCGCCCGCGTCGACCTCGGCATCCCCACGCCAGCCGACATCCCCGCCGCAGCGCGCCGCCCCTCAACTGCCGCCACCGGCTCACTGACCGCGCCGCCATCGGCCCGTCGCCGCACTCGCTGACCACCTTCGTAGACGTCATCAGCGTCGTCCGATTGGAGTTACCACGTCCTCCAACACCCCGACCGCGCATGATCTAGCACGCGCCCTCGCCGATCAGCTCCACCCCGGTGCCTCTCCCCGTGACGTGACCGTGAACTCAGCGCCCGCCGACAGGCCCCAGTCGAGTACCGCGACCGCGGTCGGGGCGGGCCAGTGACGGTCTACGCCCAGGCACTGCACGCCACTCTCTACGGACTTCCCACGGACAACGAGACGCTGCCCGCCGCCCTGGACGCGCTCTTGCAGGCCACGCACACCGCGACTGCCCCCGCGCAGAAGACCGCAGTCCTGCGGCAGGTCGCCGAGCAGCTGCGCAATGCCGCCGAGATCATCCAGCGCTACCAGTACCGGGCCCAGTGGGACCGGCTCCCCGACGACGTCGCCAAGCCGCTCCATGACACCCACGAGCAGGCTCAGCAGATCGCCCAGGCCCTCGAACGCGTGGCTCCCGCCTTCAGCAGCCGGCCCACCGCGGACACCGCGCCCGGCGCGCACCGCGATCACGGCCGGAGTACCGCTGCCCCGCGACCACCCCGACTCCACCGGCCGGACGCCGCCGCTGACCGGCGGCGACAGCCCACCCGCCTGGAAGGCACCACCCTGGCCACCTCCGCCTCCCTGCACACTCTGCTCACCCAACCGCGGTGCGCGCTGGGCGTGTTCGTCCCCGCCGGCCTGCACCCGTCAACTGCCGAGCGTCGTCACCTCGACCAGATCGCGCGGGCAGGGGCCGACCTGTTCGAGGTGGGCCTCGCCCACCATGACGCTCGCCTTGACGGACCCGTCATTCAGGCTGCCTACCACCGCGCCCTGCGACGCGGCAACGTCCTCGACCGCATGCTCCGCGCTGTCGAGCATGCCGCCCGTCTGCGGCCGACCGTCGTCATGACCTACTGGGAACCCGTCAGACGCCACGGCCCCGAGCGCCTGGCCCGCCTGTTCGCCGAGGCCGGTGCTGTAGGCGTGATGGTCGTCGACCTTCCTGCTCACCAGGTGGCCCGCTGGTACGACGTCGCCCGGGACGTGGGCCTTCGCACCCCACGCCTCGTCCCTCGCACCGCGCCCGACACCGGCATCCCGGCCGCAGTGGCCGGCGCATCCGGATGGCTCTACGCACCCGCCAGCACGGCTCCCACCGGCTACCGCGGCCCGCTCGACATCCCAGCACTAGCCGCTTTCACCCGGCGCCTGCGCGCCGCGAGCCCGCTGCCGGTGGTCTCGGGTGTGGGGATCTCTACCCCTGACCTCGCCGCACGCGTCGCTCCGCTGGTGGACGCCGTTGTCATCGGCACCCCCGTCGTCCGCGGCCTGGCCACCGACCCCGGACAGGCCCCAGCGCTGACCGCCGCGTTCGCCCAGGCCCTGAACCCGCACACCTTCACGGAGACCCGTGCCTGACCGCTTCACCTCAGCCCCAACCCTTGACCGGATCACAGCCGACGCATCCACCCTGCGCCGGGCTCTGCGCGCCCTCCCCGTCGACCACGCGCACGTGTTGGCCGCGCGGATAACCGACGCTCAGCAACTCTCCAGCACCGCCCTGCGGCTGTTCCTCGACCTCGCCCAGCACGCGTCGCAGCCCTCGCCCGCGGATCTGCTGGTCCTCGACCGCATCGCGCAGATCGCCAGGGCCGCCCAGGACGCGGGCGCCGAACTGACCGCAGCCCTTGCCCGCGCCGTGGAGAACCGGCGCCGCCAAGCCGGCGCCGAATCAGGACGAGTCGTCCTGGTCGGCCCGTCACCGCAGCAGTTCATCGAGTCGGCCGTCGACCTCCTCGACCGCATCCCCGCCCTCTCGCAGCCATATCCCGCGACCAGCTGATTCCCCCAGCCACTGACGCTTTGGCCGCCGTGAGAGCGCGCCCCCATTCCTCACACCCCAGGACAGAACATTTCAGATGAGCCCCGATTCCGTGCCCTTTCCCTTGGCGCGGGAGTTCAATCCAGCACCCTGCTCGCCCTGTCAGCCGAGGGCATCCTACCGAAGGTCGACTATGCCATTTTTGCCGACACCGGGTGGGAACCCGAAGCGGTTTACGCGCATCTTGACCGCATAGAGAAGGAGATAGCCAAGCCCGCCGGAATCCCAGTGCTGCGCGTATCGTCCGGGAACATTCGCAGCGACGCACTGAACCCCGATCACCGGTTCGCATCCATGCCTCTCCACATTCTCAATAGGGATGGGCGACCTGGAATGACCCGAAGGCAGTGCACCGGCGAATATAAGGTGAAGCCGATAAAGCAGAAGGTTCGCGAACTGCTCGGCTACCCCTATCCTTTGCGCATCCCCAAGGGAGTGTTCGTCGAACAGTGGGTGGGAATATCCACGGATGAATTCCATCGCGCCAAGGACGCCGACGTCAAGTACATGCGCAACCGGCATCCTCTTCTGGATCTGTCCTGGAGCAGGGCCGACTGCATTCGTTACCTGACCTCGCTCGGGCTTGCCGATACACCGAAATCAAGCTGCCTGGGATGCCCGTTCCACGGAAATGCCCAGTGGCGGCAGATCAGGGATACATCGCCGTCCGAGTGGGCGGACGTCGTTGAATTCGACGCGGCCATCCGGCAGGGCAATGCCCGCGCCAACGCGGCGGGCAGCCGACTGCTCGGCGAGGCATTTCTGCACCGCTCCCGCGTCCCGCTGAGCCAGGCGCCGATCGACCACGTCACCGCCGCCGAACGGACCGCCCTGCCCAGCGCGGACGAGGCCGACGAGCTGGAGAACGGCGTCGCGGACGGCTGCTCACCCTGGGCGTGCCGCGGGGAGGCGGATGCGCTGGCGCAGAACGACTTCGGGCTGGCCACGTGATACTCGACCTCTTCGCGGGGCCGGGCGGCTGGAGCTGGGCACTGGGCGTCCTCGGCGTGCGCGACGTCGGTCTGGAATGGGACGAGTGGGCCTGCAAAACCCGTTTCGCTGCGGGGCAGTTGACGGTTCGTACCGACGTGGCGCGGTATCCGACGTGGCCCTTCATCGGCCGCACGCGCGGGCTGATCGCCTCCCCTCCGTGCCAGGCGTGGAGCATGGCCGGCAAGCGCCTTGGCCTACTCGACCAGCCGCTGGTGCACGCGGCGGTCGAGGACCTGGCCGCCGGACGTGACACCCGCGAACGCCTCCTCGCCGCGTGCCGCGACGAGCGCTCCCTGCTCGCAGCCGAACCCATGCGCTATCTGCACGCTCTGAACACGGTCGGCGAGCCCGACTGGGTGGCCATGGAGGAGGTGCCGGACGTCCTGCCGCTGTGGAAGCAGTACGCGGCCGTCCTGCGCGGCTGGGGGTTCTCCGTCTGGTACGGGATCGTCAACGCCGCCGACTTCGGCGTTCCGCAGACCAGGAGGCGGGCGATCCTCCTCGCCTCCCGGGTCCGCACGGCACAGCCTCCCACTCCCACGCACTCCCAAGTCGCCGAGCCTGAATCGCTGTTCGGGCCGGGCCGCGCCCGGTGGGTCAGCATGGCCGAGGCACTGGGGTGGGGTGCGACCGACCGGCCCGTTCCCACCGTCTGTGCCGGCGGCGGACCCGGCGGCGGACCCGAACCCTTCCCGTCGGGCTCCCGCAAGACACTCTCCGACGCCCGAGAGCGCGGCACATGGATGCCCCGGCCGGATGGCGTTGTCCTGCAGTCCCGCCGCGAAGGCGCTGGCTGGAAGGCCCGGCACGGCACACGCGAGAACCGGGCCGCCGACGCTCCGGCTCCGACGTTCACCGCCGAGGCGCACCGCTGGTCCTGGTCCCTGCGCAGCAACAACCAGGCCAACGCCACCGTCCGTCCGCTGTCCGAGCCGGCAGGCACGCTGTTCTTCGGGCACCGGGCAAACGAGTGCACCTGGGTCGCCGAACCGGCCTCGGCTCCGACCAAGGACACGGACGAGAAGGGCACGGACGCGCTGGCGGTGCCGGAGCCGATCCGGATCACCGCCCGCGAGGCTGGCCTCCTGCAGACCTTCCCCGCCGACTACCCCTGGGCCGGCAACAAGGGCCAGCAGTTCTCGCAGATCGGCAACGCCGTACCCCCATTGCTCGCCGGCCACCTCCTCGCCCCACACCTCGGCGTCACCCTCGACCCCGACGACTTCACCCTCGCCGCCTGATGCCCCACACCCCGGAACCCGACGAAGACGGCCTCGACGCCATCGCACCGCCGCAGCCGGTGTTCCACGTCGAGCAGGCCCTCCTCGGCGCCCTCCTCCTCGACCCGCACCGTCTCGGCGACGTGACCGGCATCGCCGCCGACTCCTTCTCCACCGCCGCGCACGCCGCCCTCTTCGCCGCGATCAGCACCCTGCCTCCGCCCGCCCCCCCCGAGCACGCGAAGAACACCAAATGGCTCGACCGCGTGCTCGCCAAGGGACGCGGGCAGGCGCGCGGACTGACCGCCTCGTACCTGCACACCCTCATCCAGGTCTGCCCCTGGCCCCGCCACGCACCGGCCTACGCACGGATGGTCGAGGCCGAACACGCCCGCCGCCGTCTGCAGACGGCCGCCGAACGCCTCGTCCAGACCGTCCACGATGCCTCCCTCCCGCACCCCGTCCAGACGGTGCTCGCCGAGGCCGACGCACTCGCCGCGGTCGTGGACGACATCGCGAGCCGCTTCCCGCCGCGCGCCGGAGTCCTGCCCCGCACCCTGGCACCGCCGCCAGCCATCGCGCCCGACCGCACCGAGGCGGTCGAGGAGGAGCAGCTGCTGCTCGCCACCGCCACCGCCCACCCCGCCGACATCGACTCCATCCGGTGGCTGCTCCCCGACGACCTCACCCTGCCGCTGCACGCCGGCCTGTGGCAGTGCCTGACCACCCTCGCCCGGCGCCGCGAGCCCGTCGACCCCGTCACCGTCTTGTGGGAGGCCCAGCAGCGCGGTGTGTTGGACGACGGAAGCAACCCGGGCGAAGTGCTCCGCCTGCTGGCCGAACCGGCTGGTTCCGTAGAGCACTGGGGCGAGCGCGCCCTGCAGCGTTCCCTCCTGGCCACCGCCGACCACACGGGCCGGCGCATCGAGGCGTACGCCGGAGACCCGGCGAACACCCCGTTCCAACTCGTCGTCGGCGCCCGCCGATCCCTCGCCGACATCGGCGCCGTCCGCACCCGCTGGCATCACGCCACCGGAACCGCCTCGCCGCAGCGACCGCACCCGGCGCCCACCACCCGCGCCGGCCCCCCGACCACCACAGCCGCGCACACCGCCCGCGCCACGCGAGCAACCCGATAGCCCCCGCATACGCCGGTGGCCGGACGCGAAGGCCCGGCCACCGGCAGAAGAGACGACGCCCCACCGTGACTCCCCCCATCGACGCCCACGTCCGCCTCGACACCCACCCCACCCATCCCAGCGCCGTGATCGCTGTCCTTACCGGCAGCCAGGCCCACGTTGCCCACCTGGGTCTGGAGGCAGCCGACTGGACCGTCGTCGCCGACGACACCCTGGTCCTGGTCCGCATCGACCACGAGGAGCCCTACTGGGCGCAGGACGCAGCCAAGCACCTGTCCGCCGAAGGCATCACCGTCGAGATCACACCTCGGCTCCAGGAGGCCATGCACGAGGAATGGACCTGGGGCAACTACCCGATGCCCTGGTGCACCCGCAGCGAAATCCGCGAGGTCTCCAACGAAGCCCAGAAGATCCACGACGACATCCGCCACGGCCAGCTCCTCATCCACGCCCACGCCCACGACGGCCACACCACCGTCGCGGTCGGCACCTACCTCGGCCGCAACGGCAAGTCCGTCTACCTCCACGGCGAGGACCACCTGCGCCAGGTCGCCGACACCTTCGGCTCACCCGCCGCAGCCATGCTCGCCTTCGAGAAGGTCCACGCCGCAGACATGCGCCCCGGCCCGGCACCCCTGACCGACACCGAACGCGCCGCCGCCGAGGCCCGCACCACCTTCGACCTCACCGCGGCCAAGCCCGACCCGGCCCGCCCGGAGCCGGAAACCGTTCCGGCCTACCTGGCCGACGCCGGCGACCACGACGCCCTCCTCGACGCCTTCCTCGATGCACACGGCGACTGGGAGAAGTGGAGGACCTGGTCGGACGAGACGACCCACGCGATCCACGAGTCCCAGACCCTGCGCATCGAGCGCGTCCACGAAGCCCACCCCCGCGAGACCGCCTGGACCATCGCCGCATACGAGACGCCCGTCTCCGACCGCATGTGGGTCCTCACCGCGACCGCCGCCACTCCGGCCCCAGTGCTGCAGGAACTGCTGGATCACCTCGCCGACGGCGACGGCTGGGACACGGCCGTCGGCGCCCCGGTGGACGAGAAGACCGTCGCCGCCGCCACACACCCCCTGTCCGATGCCGGGTGGAAGCACACGGTGGACGGGCGATGGATCGGCTGGACGTCCCCCGCCGGGGACGCGGGGGTCCGGTTCGACGCTTTCGCCGCCCAGCACCCAAGCCAGAACCTCGCCACCTGGACCGTCTGGGCCGGTCCAGGTCCCGACCGACCCACCTGGGCCCTCACCGCGTCCCCGCACACCCCAAGTTCGCTGCTGGCCGACCTCTCCGAGACCCTCGCCCACGGAACCGGCACCCGGCGCACCAATACCGCAAGGCGCCCCCGCAGCGTCCGACTCCGACCCTCGCCGCCAGCTATCTCCCCGCCAACGACCGGGCACACGATCAGCCGCGGTCTCTGAACCGGACACGAGCGACTTATGTCGCTGATGCCGCCCGACGGCAGCCCAGCGCCCCGTAAGCCCGGTATCGCACCTGTCCCCGTTCGGGGCGCGTCCTCACCTAGAGGGCAGCACGGGATCTATCTCCTCGTCAGCTGCACCTGTACGCCTCGCCCCGAATCTCCCTCGCGATGTGGCTGGGACTTGGTACGTTCGGGCGCATGACACCGCGTTCAGTGGACCTGCGCAAGGAGCCTGTGGAAGCCGTGCTGGACCGTGTCGAACGGTCGCTTGAGGTACGCCTTAGCCGGGAGGCTGTAGTGCGCAAGCGCCGGTCTCTGGGGGCGCGTACGGACCGCAATACGTGGGTGCGGATCGAGCGGCGCGGACTCGATCGGATCGGCGTCCAGGGAGGGGATGGCACCGCGTCCGCCGAGGCCCTTCGCGGGATCGCGAAACCGGCCTGGCTCACGGGCGTCGCGTGGCGGGACGCCACGGAGCCGGTGATGTGGCGAGCGGACGAGACGGAGATGCTGCCGGCGGCGCCAGTGAGCAGCGCCGTAGTGGCGGAGGATCCACAGCTGCCCGAGGAGTGGTGGAATGCGCTGAACGCCTCGCTGGATGCCCTGGCAGCGCAGCACACAAACCGTATCGCGACACCGGATACCGAGACCCTCACTCAGGACCTGGTCAGGGGAACGATCCACAGCGTCTTCCCGGGTGTCGATGCGGCCGTAGCCGAATGGCGGCCGGCCCATGCAGATTTCAACTGGGCGAATATCACGGCGCCGGTGTTCTGCGTGTTCGACTGGGAGGACTGGGGCATGGCCCCTCGCGGCCTGGACGCGGCAAGTCTGTGGGGGGCCTCCCTCGCCGTCCCGGGTTTGGCCGACCGCGTCCGCAGCGAGCGGCGTGAGGATCTGGAGAGCCGGGACGGCATGCTGATGACGCTGTTCGTCGCCGCGAAGATCCTCGGCCCTTACGCCGATCCCGAGGACCCCCGCCTGGTCCCCGCGCGGAAGACGGCGGAACAGCTGCTGCAGGAACTTCAGGCGGACTGACGGGCTTTGAGGAGCTGCCTGTACTCCCGGACCACGTTCTCGTCGACCTCGTACACCAGGGCCTCGGTCAGCTCCCGCAGGTGGTCGACGTCGTCCGTGCCGACCGCGACCGCGTCGACTCGGGGCAGGCCGTAGGAGGATCGGAACGCAGCCTGGATCTTCGTGGCCGAGGGGGAGTTTCGCAGGAAGATCCTCGGATCGAAGCGTTCCCAAACCGCCTCGACCGTACTTCCGCCGAAGGGGCTCATGCCCCACACCTGCGACGGGCACCACCGCATGGCCAGGGCCTCGGCCGCTTCGAGGACGTCGACCCCGACCAGCAGCCCCGCTCGGACCATAAGGACATCAGGGCATGGCACGTCGAAGTCCATGAGGGGGCGCGGATCCCAGGTCGAGACGCCCCAGGAACGGCAGAGCCCGGCCCGTGCGGCATCGGCCAGGGCCGTGCACGCCTGTGCCAGCGTTTCGGCGTCGGGTGCCGAGTGCTCTGGGTTGTGGAGAAGTACCAGTTCAGGCTCCCGCCCGAGGTCCTTGGTGGCTTGCTCGGCGGCTACGCGGAGCCGGGCGGGAGCGAGACTGTGTCCCTCGGGGAAATACCCGACCTTGGTGGAGACCGAGAATTTCGGCAGAAGATCGCCGGCCGTCCTCTTCAGGACCTCGTGGGAACGATGGCGGAGGTAGTTGGACGCGGTGTCGAGGCGTGTTACACCGAGGTCGGAGGCTGCTTCGAGTAGGTCACGGGCGTGACCAGACCGGTGTAGCCCGAGGACGATAGTTCCGTCAGCGGTTCGCACAGCCCCTCCGTGATCAGCAAGTCGGCCAAAGTGATGATGTCGTCGGGCGCGCCGTCGAGGTAGACCGGATGACCCGACAGGAGCGCACGCAGGCTCGGTTCTGCGCGCTCGTGGAAGGTCAGCCGCTTGCCGCCACCGCACACTTGGACGGTGTCACCAGAGCGGACGATGGAGGGCGCGAACTCGGTGACGGCCACGACGCCGTCCGGCCGCCCGAAGGCGGCCACGTGCGGCATGTGGCGTGCGGGCGGGGTGCTGGACCGCAGTTCGTCCAGATACCGCTCCGGGCTGTAGGTGGCGGCCAGGGCGCTGAGCTTGTCCGTCAGCACCTGATGCGCGCTGCCCTGGGCGCCCTCCAGGTCGCGACGGAACGCTTCATCGGCGCGGGCGGCATCAGAGAGGAAGTTGGCCCAGGTAACACCGGTCCGTTTGGTGAACCCGAACGTCACGTGCAGGGAGTGCCCACCACTCCCCGAGCCGAGGCGGGTCGCGGTGTGCCAGAAGCCTCGTGGGATGTGCATGACGTCCCCGGTCCGCATCGTGCCCTTCCACAGCACTTCCTCGGAGGGCGTGCGGTTGCGTTCCGCGTCGCGGTACATCGGCGCCGGCCGCGACGGGCCGCGCACTTCCCACGACTTCTCGCCCGAAAGCTGCACGGCGATGACCTCGTGGTCGTCCCAGTGCAGATGGAATCCGTCGGTGTCACCGACCGCGAGGTAGGCGTTGGCAGAGGTGAGTTCGCCAGACCACCAGCCCAGGGCCCGGCAGGCGACTTCCAGCGTCGGGTCGAAGAAGTCCACATGATCCAGGACCACGGTGCCGCCGTCGTTGAGGATTCGTCCAAGGGCCGCCATGTCCGCCTGGCTCACGGCCTGCCTGCGCCGGTTGACGTTGGTGGACAGGAACGTGGACGGGTGCACTTCGTCGCCCTCGGCATAACAGCGTAGCTGCGGATTGGCCAGATGGCGGCGCTTGATCAGGTCCAGCAGTCTGAGCGGGGTCAACAGCCGTACGGGCAACTCCGGGTCCGTGAGACGGCCGCGCGCGAACGCGGTCCCCACGGAACCCGGCCCGTCCCAGCCGAGAGCCTTCTCGATGTGGCTGACGAGCCGGTGCTCCATGGGTTCCCCTTACTCCTTCGGGAGGTTCAGGTCGCGGTTGTCGCCGTCATCTCCCGCGCTGTTCTGCGAGCTGGTGATGTCGGACCGCTCGGACTCGCTGCGGTCGTGCGCAGTCGCCAGCTCCTCCACGGCGATCAGAAGCGCGGGGCTGGTCCCCGCAACCTGTGTGGATGCCCTGTCTGCCATCGAGCTCTCCTCTCAGTTCACCAACCCAGCTCTGGGCGAACGTCTGAGTTAACCCGCGCCCACCGCATGGCAGTAGGGCGCGATTCGGACAGTGCTGCAGGAGACCCTCGCCCCTTCTCAGGGGAAGAGGCGAGGGCCTGGTTCTGCCTGGACAACTGCCTGGACTGGGGTGGGCCGAAGAAGTGTGATGCATCGACCGGGAGTGTGAGCGAAGGCCAGAGTGACAACCACGGCGCTCACCATGGCAGCGAAAGGCAGGACATCGGAGCCCCGTCAGGCGGGGCAACATAGCGCGGGATCGCCGGTTAGCCAAACCGGTGGCTAGGGCGGCGTTCAGCGGCCCCACCACGGCGACTCCGACTGGCCCCATTTTGCGAGTGATTGGTGAAGATCGGGCGTCTTGAGATGGTCCCGGAGGGCGGTCTGTTCTGGGACCACCAGTGTGGTGCGGACGCGAACTCAGACGACAGAGGATCTGAACGGATCGGTCGGAATGATCTCTGCTTCGTCGAAGAGTTGCTCCAACGCTTCGTGGCCGTGGCGTCGGCGGAACTCGATCTCGGCGGTCGTCACCGGCAGGGTCCACAGGATGCGGGCGTGCCCCCCGGGCAGGGGACAGTGTTCGAGGTCGGGGCCGTGGAGGTAGGGCAGGCTGATGAGCAGGTGGTCGCAGGTCGAGCCTGGCACCCACGGTTCGCCGATCGGCATGCTGTGCTCCAGGTCGAGTCGGTGCCCTCCGCAGTGGTAGTGGGCGATCATTGCCATGAGGTCGATGAACCGCTGATCGCGGACGTGGGCGGTCATGACGAACTCAAGCCCATGACCGTGTTTCTCCATCGCGGCCCAGCACCCGGCGGTCACATAGGCCCAGCTGTCGCTGCGGGGACCGGGCCCCACTACGAGAACACGCAGGTCGGCGATCGCCTCTCGCCGTTCTGGCCCGAGGTCGTAGTCGACGACCTCCACGGAATGCCCCTCGAAGAACGCCCGGATATGTGACTCCACGCCTTCTGCGGCCAGCAGCCTCGCATTACTCACCGCGCGATCATGCCAGATGGCGTTCGGCCGCTCCTGCGTTCTTGTTCGCTTTGGTGCGAGCCAGGCGGTAGGACTCGGTTCCGGTCTCGATGAGGGTGGCGTTGAAGGTGAGCCGGTCCACGATCGCCGCGCAGAGCCGCGGATCGGTAAAGGTCTTGCTCCAGCCTGTGAACGCCTCGTTGGAGGCGATTGCGATGCTGTTCTTCTCCTCACGCTCGGTGAGAACCTGGAAGAGCATCTCGGCGCCGCGACGGTCGAGTTCGAGATAGCCGAGTTCGTCGATTTCCAAAAGGTCGACACGCCCGTAGCGGGCGATGGTCTTGCCGAGCTGCTTGTCGTCGGCCGCCTCCACCAGCTCGTTCACCAGGGCCGCGGCCGTGGTGTAGCGGACGCGGTAGCCGGCCATGGCGGCCGCAGTGCCCAAGCCGATCAGCAGGTGGGACTTGCCGGTGCCGGAGTCCCCGATCAGACACAGCGGGTAGCCCTTCGCGATCCAGTCGCAGGTCGCAAGCGAGTGGATAACGGCCGGGTCGACGTTGGGGTTGGCGCGGTAGTCGAAGTCGCGCAGGGACTTCTCTCGCGGGAAGTGGGCGGCCCGGATACGGCGCTCGGCCCGGCGGCGGTCGCGGTCCTCGCACTCGGCCATCAGCAGCTCGGCGAGAAAACCCGCGTAGGAGAGCCCTTCGCGTTCGGCACGGGCGATGGTGTCGGTGGCCTGGGCCCGCATGGTGGGCAGCCGCAGCATGCGGCAGGCGGTGTCGATCGCGGCGTCGGACGCCTGGGCAGTGAGCGCGTGATGGGCGGCAGTCATGATGAATCCTTCCGGCGCAGGCGGAGCAGTTCGTCCCACTGCTCCAGGCGGGGCAGGGGGCGGGCGTCATCGGGCAATGGCTTGGCCAGGCGGCGCGGGGTGAGGTGGCTGACCTGCGGCATCTGCGGGCCGAGCGGGTCCGTCTGATCCGGCGGCGCCGGTGCTGCGGTGACGGTAGGTGCCCGGCCGGCCGCCTGGGCGGCCTTGCGGGCCTCCAGGGCAACCACGTCGTCGCTGCAGGTGCCCAGCGCGACGGCGGCCCGCAGACCCGCGAGCACGTCCGAGTGCTGCTGGTGGCGGTGCAATAGAAGGACCCTGACCAGGGCTTTCGTTCCCTCGATCTCGCCGAGCTGCTGCTTGGCCATGGCCCAGAACCCCTCGTGCTCGGCAGTGAAGGTGCCCTCAGCACGGGCCTGGTGCAAAGCCTCGGAGTGGTCCAGGGCACCGGGCTTGCGCAGCAGCACCTCCAGATAGTGATCCAGGACCAGACGCTCCTGGCCGCGACCGGCGAGCCGGGCATGGCGGGCGATCTCACGGCGGCCTTCGAACACGACGAGCGCGTCGCCGGTCAGGTGGACGGTGACCTTGCGGTCGATGAAACGGACAGGGACGGAGTACGAGCACATCTTCACGGTGATCCGGCTGTAGCGGTCGACCCTCGGCTGGAAGGTCATCGCCGTCTCGAACGGCTCCGGCGGCAGCGGCAGCAGGTGTGGCGCCTCCCGCTCGAAGTCCTGGCCGATCGTGCGGATCCGCGAGCCGATCCGACGGTCAAGTTCGCGCTCCTCGAACACGGTGATCTGCTGGTTGAGATCCTCCAGCGTCTCCACTTTCGGGACAGGGGTGAGGTAGTTGCGCCGGAAGTAGCCGACCTGGCCCTCCACTCCGCCCTTCTCATGGGCGCCGCGCAGTCCCGGCTCGCAGTAAAAGGGAGTGAACCCGTAGAACTCGCGCAATGCGGTCCACTTCGGGTTCTCCTCCCGCAGCCGACTGCGGAAGACGACCTTGCGAACGGCCGGGGTGAGGTTGTCGTAGCGCACCTGACCGGCCGGCACGCCGCCCAGCGCGGACAGGGCGTGCACGTGCCCTTCGAAGAACGCCTGCTGCCCGCATGAGCGGGAGACGCGGTGCACAGCCCGGCCCGAATAGGCCAGGCGGAAGGCGAACAGATAGCACTTCACCCGCTGTCCCGCCAGGTCAACCCACACCTCCCCGAAGTCCACCTCGGCGTCCGCCCCGGGCGCGTTGTGCCGGACCAGGTAGCCCTCGGCCGACACCCCGCCCTCTTCGGCGATCGCCCGGCGGCGAGCGGTGACGAAGTCACGCACCGTGGTGTACGGAAGGGTGACCCCGAATTCCTCCTCCAGCCGCGTACCGATCCGTTTCGCGGTGTGCCGCTGCTTGCGCGGCGCCTGCAGATCGGCCCGCAGCCACTCGTCGACCGTCTTCTTGTACGGCTCCATCCGCGGCGAGACGCGCGTCGGCTGTTTGCGTGGCTTGGGCACCGGCGAGGCCAGGGCCTCCCGCACCAGACGCCGGTGGACGCCGTACTTCCGCGACAACGCTCGGATCGACAGCTGCTGCTGCCAGCTGTCCCGGCGGATTCGGTCGAACAGTTCCTGCTTGGACAAGGACATCCACAGCACCCACCCTCGGCGGACCACATCCACCGTTCCACCGCAAGAGCCAGGGTGGAGCCACTTCGCCTCGCCACTACCCCTCAGTGCCCCCGAACGCCCCTCCCGCTGGGGCCAGTTGGAGTCGCCTTGGTGGGGCCGCTGAACGCCGTCCTAGCCAAACCGGCGATCCCGCGCATGATTGATGGTCCACCGCCACTACCTGCCCGTACGTCGAGAGGCATCACCGAGACGACCATCGAATCGACGCGTAAAAACGTGATCGGCCAAGACCCGTTAACGCTTCACGCCGCCGCGTAGCTCATGCGGAACAGCTCCTGGGCGCGCTCCACATCCCGGAGGGTGCGCAGCTGCACCTCCAGGTCGCCCGTGCCGTGGTGACCGAGACCCGTCACGTCCCGGGTGAACCCAGGGACGAGGTCGACCTGCTTCGGGTCGACCTTGAGATAGACGAGGAGCTTGGTCCGCTGGGGCGGGCACACGCAGGCGAAGTTCCGCAGGCGCTGGTACGCCCGGTACATCTTGCGCTGGACACAGTTCACGCCGTCGCCCAGCGCCAGCAGCGACTCGTCAATCGCCTGCGCCAGCTCAACCAGGGCCATGCTCTGGCCGCCGCCCCCCGGCCCGGCCACCTGCCGACGAACGCGTCGGGTAACCGGCGACCGGCCGCTGGCCGCAGCCACGGCCTCAAGGCCGAACAGGTCGCTGCCGAAGAGCCGGTAACGGACGAGGTCGATGCTGCGTCGGTGCTCGCGCACGGCATGCACGTCGTAGCGGGTGAAGTCGCCGGCGATACAGATCAGCCTCGGTCCGCTCCACAGCACCCGGGCCGCAGCCGTGGCCCCGAGCCGGTTGCGGACCAGGCGCTCGAACTCCGCCCGGTGATCCATGAGCCAGCTGAGATAGAACAGACCCTGGTTGATAACACCCGAGTCAACGCCCCGCTTGTACTCGACGATGACGGGCGATCCGTTCTCGTCGAGACCGAGCGAGTCGATGCGACCGCCGTGGACCGGTCCCGTGCTGTACTCGCTTGCCAGAAAGCGAACCCCAAGCAGTGCTTCCATGTTGGCCTCGACAAGGCTCTGCACATCTGCTTCGACCTCGGCAAGACGCGGTGCGACCTCGGTCACGCCGCCATTCGTGCTGTAGAGCTTCAGGTTCGACACCACCCCTCCCATACACCAGTACCGCCGAGATTCAACGGTGGGAGCCGTCGGATCTATTTCCGACGCTGGCCATTAGACGGCTAGCCCGGAAAGAGCTGAAGCACCTCGGGCCCGTCCGTCGCCACATCTCCCTCATCGACACTCAGAGCGAGGCGGGGACGAGTCATCGTGGCCGTCGCATAGACCTCGTTCGCGAGCTCAAAGGGAAGACCCGACCGAGCAACGAGCTCGTCGAACGACACCCCCGTCTCCTCGCAGAGGCGGACTGCTCTCTCCAGCAGGAGAGGGGCTTCCCGAGGACCCAGGTCGCACGGCTCCGGATCCCCGTTCTGGGAGAGCATCATCATCGCGCGCTTATACGTTGCATCGCGGAAGGCGCCGAGAGCGTGAGCGCGATAGACGATTGCCTTCAACGACGTTCCCCAACGCCGCTTCAGCGCGTATAGCACCTCCCAATCGAGCCGTTGCGGTAGCTCCGCAAGGATCTCCGCACTCGGCATCAAGAACTCCGCCGCAAAGTCATGCGCCTGGTTCTCGATGATCCGGCTACCGGGCTCTGCGTCAAGATGCATGACCAAGTGCCCCGCCTCGTGTGCGGCATCGAAGCGAGAGCGAGCCCTGTCGTTCTTGGCAGGATTACGGAAGACCATGGGCCTGCTTCCGTACCAGTGAGAAAAGGCGTCCACTCGTTCGGACATTGCTGGAAGCTCCAGAACTACCGCGCCATGAGCCTCGAGAAGCCGCGTCATGTGGGGAATGGGTCCGGTAGGAACCCCTAGCGCATCACGAGCGTCCCGTGCCACGGCTGCGATGTCCGCCCGGCTGGGCTCGGACGGCAATGCCAGGCGAGGCAGCGCAACAGGAGGCAGCTCCACATAGTGCTCAATAGTGGTAACCAACCTCCATGCAATCTTGCCAAAAGCGACAGCCTGGTCCCGTTGCAGTTGAGTCGTTGCCCGAAGGCTCCTGAAGTGGGCAGCGCTGGGCACCGTCGGGTGCGGGTGGCCCGCTGCGAAGAATGTGGCCGGCACCCCCAATGCCATGGCCAGCTGCGCAACCACCGCAGCCGACGGACGGCTCTGGCCCAACTCGTACTGACTAACCGCCGCTGGCGTGAGCGCGACCTTCTTGGCGAGCTCGTTCTTGCGGAGTCCTCGAAGCTGGCGGGCCGTCGTCAGAGCTTCAGGTTCGAAGGAGCGGGAGGCGAGCTCAGCGCCTCTCGATCCTCGCAGCGGTGTCGGCATGATCTCTCAGTCTGTCTTCTCGCGCTTTTCACGCGGTTCTTCAGTACGCCGCCGCAGCGGCAGCTCGTGCTCGTCCAGGTCGCTATAGGCGGGCGCCTTCGAAGCCTCCTTGGCAGTACGGCTCTCGTCGATGCCCGGCTCCGCGAGCTTGCGGTCCACGCCCGCGCTGACCTCTTGGGGCAACCCTTCCTGCTCGACCATGACATCTTCGGCCGAGCGGGGAGCCGGAAGGCCGACCTGGAGATCATTGTGGATCTCGACCGTGCCATCAAGCCAAGGCGACCCACCCTCGCGGTTGTCCCGCGGGAGACCGACCTCGATGACACAGTTGCCCGTCTCGGGATCGCCCATGTGCATGACCCGCACGTGGCCCTGGCGAACGGCCTCAGCGAAGCTCTCGGTCCAGTCGGGGTCTTGATCGAAGGTCAGCTGACCCTTCATCGCACTGTTCGCTACCGCACCCCTGAGACGCGCAACGCTACCGTCCCAGCTCAGTTGCTCCAGCTTGTCCCGCACCTTGCCAGGTGCAGTCAGCGGAAACTTGTAGATCCTCAGGACCCACGGCCCTGAGATGACCTCGATCGCTCCGCCGGCGACCTTGCGGACCGGAATACCTGCTTGGTTGAGCCTCTGGAAGGAGAGGTTGGCGATGTTCCGCCAGACCAGTTGGGCAAAGGTGCCGTTGTCATCCCCATGCGAGGGGTCATGACGGTCGGCGTTGGTCGCGTACACCTCGCACGCGACATCCCGGATGATCTCCAGCGCACCCGACTGCCGGAGATCACTCAATGCCTGCTGCAGAGTGATTTCCACACGCCGACGATAGCGGAACCCGCCCATCTCTGCGCGAAAATCAAGTAGATGGGTCCCGTGTGTGTCGTTCCTCAAGCAGGAGCGCGAACCGGGAGGCTCGCCAAGTTGCTCGAGCGGAACCACTGCTAGCGGGCGGCGGGCCCTGATCTGGGTTGTTCAGCCGCCCCATTCCAGGCGCACGGGTTCTCGGGCAGCGGTGAGGGCGCCCTCTAGGTCGGCGAGTCGTTCGGCGAGGGTGGTGGTAGCCAGTCGAAGGGGGAGGGCGGCCGAGAACTTGAGGCCGCGAACGGCACGCGGGTCGACGGTGGGCAGGGTCAGGGAGTCAGGGAGTTCAGCGCGGGCGGCCTTCCAGTCGTCGGGCGCGAGGTCTTGGCGCAGCCGGACGTGGGTGTCGGTCGGGCGCTGAATGGGGTCTGCGAAGTTGCCGAGAGAGGCCGTGAGGGTGGCATTGGCGCGGTAGCCAGCCCAGGTCCACCAGCGTGTGGCGTCGGCGTCGCGGACCAGGAGGGTGCCTGCCGGGTGTACTTCGTGGGGTGCGCGGTCCATGCGAAGTTCGGCGAGGGCGGCGGTTGCGCGGCGGGTGAGGCGGACGTCCGGGTCGGTACCGAGGAGAACATCGCGCATGGCCCGGGTGAGGGCGTAGGAGAGGCCGCGGGCTTCGCTTCCCTGCCATTTGGCGATGCCGCCGTCTTCGACGGGTTCGACGAATGCGCGGCGTCGGGCCCAGTCGATGAAGGTGACCTGCCAGCTGCGGCCGGCCAAAAGCAGGCGGCGCGGGCCTGGGCGTTCTTCGGTGAGGACGGCGGGGTCGGTGGTGCCGATCTCCTGGCGTCCGGCGAGCACGGTGAACTCGGGCGGTGCAGTGAAGGAGGCGGTCAGCTCCATGAAGTGCCGTCGGCCGAAGTGCTTCTCGGCTTCGGTGCCGATAAACAGCATGCCGCCGTCGCTGTCGAGGAAGCCGCCTTCGACGAGGTGGGACAGGAGAGGGGCAGCGGAGCGGTCAAAAGGAGCAAGGCCGTTCCATTGTTCGGGCCACAAGCGATCGCCAAGGCGGTGTTCCTGCAAGGTGACGGCGAGGAGTTGCTGTGCAACGAGGTGGCGGGGCGCGGGGGGCGGTGTGACGGGTTCGACCCAACCGCGGGTCCACAGAGATAGTAGGCCAGCGGCTTGGAGGAGGGCGTCGGGCCGGGTGGCGAGGAACAGGCAGTTGCGGGAGGTTCCGGTGCGGCGGCCTGTGCGGCCGATGCGCTGCAGGAAAGAGGCCACGGTGCTGGGCGAGTCGATCTGGATTACGCGGTCGAGGTCGCCGACGTCGATGCCGAGTTCGAGGGTTGAGGTGGAGACGATGACGCAGTCGCGTGCTTCGGCGAATGCCTGCTCGGAGCGGGCGCGTTCGTCGGTGGAGAGGGAGGCGTGGGAGAGAAACACGGTGACGTCGCGGGCTCGTAGTGCCGCGCCGAGCTCCTCGACCTGCTTGCGGGAGTCACAGAAAACGAGCCGCTTTTCGCCCTGGTGCAGGGCAGAGATCACCTTGGCAGCGTTGGCGAGAGATCCGACGTAGTCAAGTTCCACCTCTCCTGCAGGGCGCGGGAGATCTTGAGTTTCGGCTGCAGCAGCGCTGGCCGCTGGCAGGGTGACGCCGGGGGCGACGACTCGGCCGGGGCGGTCGGCGGGGCTTGCGCCCTGGAGCCAGGTGAGCAGGGTGTCGGGATTGCCGACGGTGGCGGAGAGGCCGATGCGCTGGATCCGGTGGCCGGCCAGTCGCTCCAGGCGTTCGAGTACGGCGAGCAGGTGCCAGCCGCGGTCGTCCCCGGCGAAGGCGTGCACCTCGTCGACGACGACGGCACGCACCCGGCCCAGCATGTGCGAGTGGTCGGTCTTGACGCTGATGAGCATCGCTTCGAGGGACTCGGGAGTGGTGAGCAGGAAGTCGGGGGAATCGGTGCGGATGCGCCGGCGTACAGACTCGGGGGTGTCGCCGTGCCAGAGGGCAGCTCGGCGTCCCAACCACTGGGCGTAGGTGTCGACTCGGTGCACCAGGTTGTTGAGGAGCGCCTTGAGCGGGGCCAGGTAGAGGACGGAGGTGCCGGTCCAGCGTTTCTCCCGCATTGCGGACAGCATGGGGAAGGTGGCGGCCTCCGTCTTCCCGCCTGCGGTCGGCGCGAGCAGGATCGCGTCCTCGCCGTCCATCAGCGGGTGCACGGCGGCCTTTTGCAGGGGGCGTAGATCTGGCCACCCGAGGGTGTTGACGATGTGGTGCAAGACGACCGGGTCGAGGCGTTCCACTGGGTCGGTGCCGCGCGTCTGCTCCTGCACGTCTGTAACTCCTGCACTGATCCGTCAGAGTCGGGTCTTCGGAGAATGGGACTTCAGATCTCGAGGTCGAGATCGTCCGCAGAGGCGGCTGGCGCGGGCGCGGCGAAGTTCCGTTCGGTGGCGGTGAGATCGCCGCTGGCCACTGTCAGCTTGTAGTGCGTGCGCGGGTCGAAGTCAGCGAACTGGTCGATCCGGTCGAGCACGTCCCCGACCAGCTTCTTCAGGTACAGCCGTGGTGCCACTCCGACCTTTCCGCCGAGAGCCCCACCCACTGCCCGCGCCAGGTCCGTGAGGTACGCGTCGTCGGCGAGCTGCTTGATCCGGTCAGGAGACTGGGAGCCTTCCGCGTACAGGTCACGGATGGTCGCACCCAGGCTGGTCAGTGATTCCTCGGTGAATCCGGGCAGCCGGATCTGGGCAGCCCGAGGGTTGTCGAAGCGGGGATCGGTCGTGAAGTCGGTGGCAAGGCGCTGGGCGAGCGGCGCGAGTCGCTGAACGCCCTGCTGTCCGTCGTAAAAGGCGGGCGTGCCGGTGATGACGAGGTACAGGCCCGGGAAGCGGCCGGAGTGGACCTCGTCGATGAGCTGCCGCAGCGCGTTGAGTGCCTTGTCGCGGGCGTCGGAGCGGACCCGTTGCAGGGTCTCCACTTCGTCCAGGACGAGGACGAGTCCGGCGTGCCCAGCGTCCCGGAGCACGGTGAGCAGGCCCTGCAGGAAGCCGAAGGCACCGAAGTGGTCAAGGTCGCCGCGGACGCCTGCGCTGCGCCTGGCGGCTGCGGCGACGTGTGGCTGGCCGCCGAGCCAGGCCATGACCGCGGCGGCGGTGGCCTCGTCTCCGGCGTCCAGGGACTGCTTGTATCCACGCAGGGCGGTGGCGAACGCGGGTGCGTGCCGGGAGACCTCGGCGAGGCGGGCGGTGAGCAGCCTCTCCACGGCCTGCGGCAGCTCGTTCTCGCCCGCGCCGTCGGCGAGTGCGTCCTCTTCCAGTGCGTAGAACCAGGCGTCGGCGACCGGCCGCAGGGCGCTTGGTGGGAAGCTCGCGGTGGTCAGGCGTTCGGTGAGTCGCCGGTAGACGGTCTCCAGCTTGTGCAGCGGGGTCTCGGTCTCCGAAACCTGTACTTCAGCTACGGCGAAGGTGCGTCGTTTGGCGCGTTCGCCGAGCCAGCGGGTGAAGAAGGTCTTGCCCGATCCGTACTCGCCGCGCACGGCCTTGAACACCGAGCCGCCGGCGGCGACGGTGTCCAGTTCCTCGTCGACTGCCTGCTCGAAGCGGCCGAGGCCGGTGGCGAGCAGGTCGAGGCCGCTCTCAGGGAC
>NZ_JBSGZO010000058.1:0-29419 GCF_053611045.1 Streptomyces sp. NPDC054841
CCACCGGCCGGCGCAACGTGGGGGCAGCCCTAGGACTCGGCGACGGTCCGGTAGGTGCACACGTGCACGCCCGTGCCACTGGTGACGGCCGAGACCAGCTCGAGCGTGCGCAGCGCACCGTCGTCGGGGAAGATCGTCTTGCCGCCGCCGAGGGTCACCGGCATGATCATGAGCCGGAGCTCGTCGACCAGTCCCTCGCGCAGGAGGGTGCGCACGAGCGTGGGGCTCCCCATGACCAACAGGTCGCCGCCGTCTGTCTCGTGCAGCTCCCGGATACGGGCGACGGCCTTGTCGCCAGAGATTCGCGTGGTGTTGTCCCACGTCAGCCCGGAGTCGCCGAGCGTATCGGACACGACGTACTTCGGGATCGCGTTCATCCGGTCGGCGAACGGGTCGCCGGCACGCTCGGGCCACGCCGCAGCCATCGTCTGCCACGTACGGCGCCCGAACAGCAGCGCCTCGGCATTTCTCAGCGCGTCGTCGAAGGCACCGCCCACCACCTCCGGGTCGAAGAACGGGTGCGACCAGCCGCCGTGGGCAAAGCCACCGTCGGTGTCCTCGCCGGGTCCGCCCGGCGCCTGCACGACACCGTCCAGGCTCATGAACTCACTGATCACGATGCGCATGGGACATGCTCCTCTTCCTCGGTTCTGGTGTACGGCAATGGAGACTGCCACGCCGCCCCGGAATCATCGCGCCCCACGCGTTCCGCGACACGTGTTGCGCGACACGCGTCATGCGCCGCGCGTCACGTGTCACGAGCTCGCGCAGAGCATGCCGTACATGACAGCGCCATGACCGGACCTCAACACCTCACACATGACATGGCGCTCGCCACCGCGGCCGCTGTCCCACCGCAACAGATGCGGACCACAGCCCGCGACTGTGCGAGGTGGAGCCCACCGCCATTACTCCACGGATCGGCGGAACGTAACGTCCCCGTAATTCCGGGGCGGCGCACAGGTGTCGGCCGCCAGGCCACTGGCGCGCGAGCCCCTACATCCACCCAGCAGCAATCACCGAGGTGGCACGATGAATCCCCGCTTCTCACGCGCTCAGCGCCCGCCACGAAGCTCCGCCGCAGCGCTCGTGCTGTCCCTGATCGCCCTTGTCCTGGGGCTGTTCCCCGCTCCGGCGCAGGCCGCGAGCCTGACCGAGGTCACGGGGTTCGGGTCCAATCCCGGCAATCTGCAGATGTTCCGCTACGTCCCCGACGGGCTGCGGGCCGGCCGCCCGCTCGTGGTGGCCCTGCATGGCTGCACCCAGTCCGCGGCCGCCTTCGACGATGAGACCGGCTGGACCAAGTGGGCCGACACCTGGGGCTTCGCTCTGCTCCTGCCACAGCAGAAGTCCGCCAACAACGCCAACTCCTGCTTCAACTGGTTCCAGTCGGCCGACTTCTCGCGCGGCCAGGGCGAGGCGCTGTCCATCAGGCAGATGACCGACAGGATGGCCTCCGACCACGGCATCGACGTCTCACGGGTGTACGTCACCGGCCTGTCCGCCGGCGGGGCCATGACCTCGGTCATGGCCGCCTCCTACCCGGACGTCTTCGCGGGGGCGGCGGTCGTAGCGGGCATCCCGTTCGACTGTGCCCGTAACGTCACCGCCGGGTTCGGCTGCATGAGCCCCGGCTCCGACCTCGGCGCACGGCAGTGGGGCGACAAGGTCCGCGCCGCCTACCCGTCGTACGGGGGCCCGTATCCCACGATGTCGGTCTGGCACGGTTCCAGCGACAGCACGGTGGCACCGATGAACATGACCGAGCTCGTCGAGCAGTGGACCGATGTGCACGGCACCGACGCGGTCGCGGACCTCAGCGACACCGTCCAGGGCCATCCGCACAAGGTGTACCGGAGCGGCGCGGGCAAGGCCGTGGTCGAGTCGTACTCCCTCACGGGCATGGGCCACGGCCAGCCGGTCGACCCGGGCAGCGGGACCACGCAGTGCGGCACCGCCGGCGCGTACGTACTGGACGCGAACATCTGCGCCTCGTACTGGATCGGGCAGTCCTGGGGCCTCGGCGCGCCCGACGGCAGGGGCACCCTGCCCGCGCCGTCCGGGCTCACCGTCACCGCCACCACCGACTCCTCGGTGACCCTGTCCTGGAACGCGGTGGACGGCGCGGTCTCGTACCGCGTCCACCGTGGCGGGACCCAGGCCGGCACGTCGTCCTCGGCCTCCTTCACCGACACGGGGCTCTCCGCCGGCACGGCCTACAGCTACACCGTCGCCGCCGTGGACGGCTCGGGAGACGTCGGCGCGTCCTCCGCCCCCGTGCAGGCGACCACCGCAGGATCCGCCCACCGGTGCTACACCGACGACAACTACAACCAGGTGGCCGCCGGCCGGGCCCACCAGACCATGGGCACCGTCTACGCCAACGGCTCCAACCAGAGCATGGGCCTGTACAACGTCTTCACCACGCACACCCTTGAGGAGACCTCCCCCGGCTACTTCGTGATCGCCGATTCCGGCTGCCCCTCGTGACCCCGGTGGCGGCTTCACCGTCACCCGGTGAGGCCGCCACCGCAGCCCGCAGCGCCGGCCGGCGGGTGCGTCAGAGCCTGACGACGACGATGGCGACGTCGTCACGGGCGCCGCCGCTGACGCCGAGGTTGGCCAGCAGGACATCGGCCAGGCGCTCGGGGCCGAGCCGGCCGACGGGGGCCAGCGAATCGGCCAGCCGGGCCAGGCCGACGTCGATGTCCTCGCCGCGGCGTTCGATGAGACCGTCCGTGTAGAGGACCAGGGTGTCGCCCGGGGTGTAGGGGACACTGGCCTGGGGACGGGGGACGTGCTCGGGGCGGGCGCCCAGCGGCGGATCGGTGGCCTTGTCGAGCAGCTCGGTGGTGCCGTCGGAGTGCAGCAGGATCGGAGGTGGGTGGCCGGCGCTGCTGTAGACGATCCGGCGAGCGGGGATGTCGATCAGCGCCTCGACCGCCGTGGTGGCCAGCGCCCCTTCGATCGAGCGCGCGTACAGGCCGAGCAGCTCCAGGGCTTTGGCGGGCCCGTCGACAGCGCGGGTGGCGGCGTTCAGCGCGCTGCGGAGCATGCCCATGACGGTGGCGGCCTCCAGACCATGGCCGACCACGTCGCCGACTGCCACCGCGAAGCGGCCGTCGGGCAGGTCGACGACGTCGTTCCAGTCACCGCACACGTTCAGCGAGCCGATGGCGGGCACGTAGCGCACGGCGACGTCCGGGTGGCGAGCCAGGTCCGGGGAGCGGAGCATGGCTGCCTGCAATGTGAGGGCGACCTGGCGTTCGCGGGAGTGGGCCTGGCGCAGTTCGTCGTTCAGCCGCTGCAGTTCCCGCGCCCGTGCGTACAGCTCGGCTTCCATCCCCTCTTCCCGCTTGCTCAGCTCCCCTCCGAGGAGGCGGTCGTGGGCGCGCCGGGAATGAACGAACGCGGTCACGTCCTCCACCCGATGGATGATCCACGCCGTCGTTCCGTCGGGCGCGAGAACGGGGGTGTTGATCGGGGACCACCAACGCTCCTCGAACTCGCCGAGCCGGTGCATGCGGGGAATGTCGTACTTCTGCAGCGCCATCGTGTCGGATTCCCGGGTGGCCAGGACCCGGCGCAGTGAGGCGTTCAGATTCTGCACGCCGTCGGCATCGGGGTCCGCGGGGTTGTCCGGGAAGGCATCGAAGATGTACTGCCCGAGCAGGTCCTCACGGGTCCTCCCGGTCGCCTGAAGGTAGGCCTCGTTGACGTCGACGATCACCAGGTCCGGGCCCAGCACCAGGTACGGACTCGGCGTAGCGGCGAACAACGCCGCGTAATCGATCTCCCGTGGTGCCACAGGCTCCCTGCCAGTCCGTCCGTGCCCACCGACCGCCCATTGATCAATCTACGTCGGGCCCGGCATCTCCGCTCGTCACAAGTCGCCGCCCGGGCGGTCACCGGTCGTCCGAGCGCACCGGGTCGCCGGTCGTCCGGCGGGCACCGGGTCGCTCGTCATCAGGTGGGCACCGGGTCGCCCGTCACCGGGTGGGAAGCTCACTGAACCCCTGTCACATCGCTGCCGCTCCAGTGCTGTGCGCAGGTGGGCCCAACTGCAGCGGTGCCTGCGGCGTGCGGCAGGATGACAGCTCGCGCCGAGTGGACTCCGTACGCACCGACGCGACCGCACAACCGCACTCCCAGAATGCACAGGTAACAAGGTGACGACACATCACGTCCGGCTCACAGCGGCAGCCACCGCCGCCCGCGCTCTTCACCGTGCGGCGGGAGGGGATCGGTGAACCGGGAGCTCACACTGCATGACGCGTTCGTCGCCGGAATCGCGATGGCCGCAGGCATCGCGGCCGCCCTGCTGCTGCGCGTCATCCTGAAATGGCTCGGCGAGCGGGCCGGACGAACCCGCTGGAACGGCGACGACATCATCGTCGACGCCCTGCGGGCACTGGTTCCCTGGGCCGCGATCACCGGCGGTGCGGCGGTCGCGGCGTCCGTGCTGCCGCTCAACGCCAGGGTCGGACGCAACGTCACCATGACGCTCACCGCCGTGCTCATCATGGCGGCGACCCTCACGGCCGCGAGGATCGTCGCCGGCCTGGTGCAGGCCCTGGCGCAGTCCAAGTCCGGTGTCGCCGGGTCGGCCACCATATTCGTGAACATCACGCGCGTCGTGGTGCTGGCCATGGGCTTCCTCGTCGTCCTGGAGACCCTGGGCGTCTCCATCGCACCGCTGCTCACCGCGCTGGGCGTGGGTGGTCTGGCGGTGGCGCTCGCCCTTCAGGACACCCTGGCCAACCTGTTCGCGGGGGTGCACATCCTCGCCTCCAGAACGGTGCAGCCCGGTCACTACATCAGGCTGAGCAGCGGCGAGGAGGGCTATGTCGTCGACATCAACTGGCGCAACACGGTGGTGCGCACGCTTTCCGAGAACCTGGTGATCATCCCCAACACCAAGCTGTCCGGCACCAACATGACCAACTACCACCGCCCGGAACAGCAGATGACGCTCAACGTCCAGGTGGGCGTCGGCTACGACAGCGACCTGGACCATGTCGAGCGCGTCACCGCCGAGGTCGTCGAGAGCGTGATGGCGGACATCGCCGGTGCCGTGCCCGACCATGAACCGGTCATTCGTTTCCACACGTTCGGCGACTCCAGGATCGGCTTGACGGTGATCCTGGGGGTCGGCGAGTTCAGTGACCAGTACCGGATCAAGCACGAGTTCATCAAGCGACTGCACCGGCGCTACCGAGCCGAGGGCATCAGCATTCCCGCTCCGACGCGGACGATCGCCATGCAGCAGGGAGAGCTGCCGATTCCCCACCAGCGCTCCGCACCGGCCCCCACGCACCTCCCATAGCCTGCGCCTTCGCCTTCGGCCGTAGCACCTGCTGAAGGTCCGTGCTGAGCCGGTCCTGGACCGGCTCAGCTCCGGCCGAGCATCTCCGCGGTGAGGATGTCGCCGCCGGACCCACTGCACACCGCCGCACTGCGCCTGCGCGCGCAGCTCGCCCTCGTCGGCACCCGGACCCTCGAACCGGCTGAGACCGCCCTGCTCGAGCGTTGGCTCGAGCGCATCACGCAGACCGACTGTGCGTGACACCCCCACCACCGGACACCGGCGTCCGCGGCCCCAACCCCGGCTCCGGCTCCGGCTCCAGCGCCAGCTCCAGCTCCAGCTCCAGCTCCGGCGACGCGGTGGGCCGGATGGCCATCGACCGAAAATGTTGCGTTGCCCCGCCGAGGCCATGATGTGGCAGTAAGGAATCACCTGTGTACGCCCACACATCCCCTGAACTGATCGAACGCTGGTGGAGCGCCGAACCGGCGCGGACCGCCTTCGACATCACGGGCATCACGCACGCCCCGGACCGGTTCACGGAACGACTGGGCACCGAACCCGGGCTCTGGATTGCCGCCGTGGCACTGACGGCCTCCGATTTTCCCGGAAGTCTGGCGGAGCTGGTGGACGCGGCCCAAGAACTCGACCGGGACGGGGAGTTGCCAAACGCCCCGGACTGGACATCGATCGACCGGCCGGTCGACCGGCTGCTGTCCTGGGCCCCCGCCCCGGCCGTGGATCGCATCGTCCTCTGGACGGGGCCGCAGGGACGTCGGCTGCTCGCCGAGCAGACCACGTATTGTTCGCAGACCGCCCGCGCGTTGATACGCCACGGCGACCTCGCGATACGCCAGGAGCTCGCCAAGGACCGGGAACCCCGTGATCCACGAGACGCCGGGTATCCACCACGCCCGGACGCAGGGATCGTCCAGGCACTGCTTGAACTGGACGACCCCGAGACGAATCTCTGGCTGGTGCAGGCCGAACGACTCACCAGCCGCGTGAAGTTCGACGTCCTCGTCGGACGCCCCTTCGCCCCCGGCCGCACGGAACCCGTCCCCCGTCTCCCCAGGACACGGGAGCTCGCCGAGCGCCTCGCCGAGATCATCGACCCCCGGGAACTGGCCCGCCGGTTCGACGCGCCGGACCCTGAGCACGTACTGCTGGCGCTGTGCGCCACACGGCCGCCGGCGACAGCGCAAACGCCCTGGGCGTCCCTGCTGCCCGAGTCGGCTCTGATGACGCCCTATCAGCAACTGGTGTCCGCACTCCTGCTGGCTCGCGCCGAGCGCACCGACCTGCTCAAGAAGGCACTGGCCGCAGCCCCACTCGATCGCAACCAGCGCGACTGGTTCCGGCTCGCACTGAACGGGCAGGAGAGCCCCGCCGCGGTGTTCCAACGAGCCGTCCTGCTCACGCAGCAGTCCGAGGGCTTCTTCGAAGAGGCCAGGCGAGCACTCTTCTCCCGTCATCGCGGCCGTATTGGCACGGCGCGCTGGAACCGTCCGGACAGGCTGCTCGCCCATGGCCGGGCCCTGGCCGAGGATCCGTGGTATCCCCTCGACTGGGACGAAGCCCGCCGTATGGCCGCCGACCCCGCGAACTTCAACCAGCGGGGTCTGCCGAGCTTCTCGCTCACGGGCCTGGTGGAACACGCCGGCTGTCCTCGCGACCTCGTACGCCTGCTGGCTCACGAGGAAACCGCCAAAGAGCATGTCTTCCTGCATCTGTTCCGGCAGCGGAGCGAGGGGCTCGATCTGCTGCGCTCCATGCCCCTCACGGAAGACACCGCGGCCTTCGCCTTCTGGGCCGCCGTACGGGACGGTGACTGGCACCCCGAAGTCACCATCCAGGATGTGCTGCGCCACGGCCGCCCCGCCCGCATCCTGGCCAAGGGCTGGAGCGAACCGTTCGCGTACAGGTACGCCGAGTACGTCCGAGTGGCCGTCAGAGCCGCATGGGACGACCTGCTCAGCGGCCTTTCAGCGCAGCAGCGTGCCACGATGGAGGAACGCCTGCCGGCCTTCGAGGGCACACTGCCCGAGCTGCTCAGCTCCCTGTGACCGCGCCGCCCGACACGGTGAAGACCGCTCGGGCTCGGCCGGATCACATGCCGAGGGCACGGCGCAGGCCCACTCGATCGGTTCCCAGTTTGGTGAAGACCCCGGAGAGCAGTTTCGACACGGCATGCTCGCCGGTGCCGAGCTCGGCGGCGATCTCCGCGTTGCCGAGTCCGCGTGCGGCGTGGCGGGCTGCCGCGCTCTCCGCTTCGGAGAGGGTGTCCTGTTCGGTGACCTGCCGGCGACGCGGGCGCAGTCCGGCGGCGGCGAGCTCGGTCCGGGCGCGGGTCGACAGGGTTTGGGCGCCGCAGGCGGTCGCCGCTTCCATACCGGAGTAGAGCTGGTGGGCGGCGCGCTCCAGGTTGCCGAGGGCGTGCAGGGCCGTGCCGTGGTCGATGAGCGCGTGGGCGAGTTCGTACGTGGCCGGGGACTGCTCGAGGTGCTCGACGGCTTCCTGGAGCAGGACGACCGCCTCGGCCGGATCGGAGGTCGCCGCCTGGACGCGCAGTGCGTGGCCGATGACGCTGGCGGTACCGAACGCCCGGGCGCGCGAGGCGGCCTCATGCGCCGTGGCACGGGCCTTCTCGGGTTGGTGCCTGGCCTGCGCCAGGGCGAGGTCGAGTTGCCAGGGGCTCCACGCGGGGTTGCGTGTGCCTCGGCTGTCGAGGCGCTGGCCGGCTTCGGCGAGCTGCCGCTCGGCCTCGTCACTCATGCCGCGGGCCAGGAGGAGCTTTCCCCAGACTGCTTGGGGATCGGGGTAGATGACCGCGTTGGGGAAGCCCTTGCCGAAGTCGTAGGACTCGGCAACGCCCTGGGCCTCGGCGGTGTGTCCGCGGGCGAGCTGGGTCTCGATGAGGGTACCGACCGCCTGCCACTGCGCCGGGATTCCGCGCCCCACCCGGTCGGCGATCTCAAGTCCCTGGCGTACGAAGTCCTCTGCTTCGGTGAGCCGTCCGCGCCGGTAGCGGACGTAGCCGAGCAGGGTGTAGGCGAAGGACAGGTGCGCGCCGCGCCATCCTCGTGCTTCGAACTCGGTGATGGCATCGTTGAACAGTTCTTCGGCCCTGCCCGGCTGATCGCTGTACATGAGGGTGAGCGCAACGACGGCCGGCACCTCGAACCCGAAGTCCTGGTCGGTCCAGCTCAGGCCGCCGTCCAGAGCCCGTTGCGCGTACTGCAGCGCCCTGGCGGAGGGTTCGCCGCGCATCACGCAGTCCCAGCCCCGCAGCCCCAGGATGTGGCGTTCGGCCAGGCTGCGGCCGGTGAGGCGCTTGGCGAACTGGGCCAGCAGCCGGGAGCGGGCGGGTGAGTCCTGCTCGTCGACGCGGACCGCGTTCCATTTGAACTGCTCGGCCTGCAGACGCAGTTTGGTGCGGGCACTGGTGGTACGGCGGGCCTCGTCCGCGAGGAGCTCGGTTGCCTGCACCAACTGACCGGTGTGGGCCAGGGCTTGGGCGAGCCGGTAGATGACGGCTTCCCGCAGACCCGGCCCGATCTCGGGCTCTTCCAGTGCGGCCCGCAGGTGGTTGACGGTGGTGGTGGGTTCGTGGAGGAGGCCGGCGGAGCCGAGTTCGAACAGCACCTGGGCCCGGTCCTCAGGGGTCGGCGGTTCACGCAGAGCGCGTGCCAGACAGCGGCGGGCGGCCTCGGGGGCTCCGGCGGAGAAGTTCGCACGGGCGGCCTGACGCAGTTGCTGCACGACCCAGGGGTCGCCTTCCGGGTGCATCTCCAGCATGTGGCGGGCGGCGGCCGCGGCGCCGAGGCCGGCGTCGATCACGGCCATCGCCGCCATGCCGTGCATGCCGACGCGTACGCCCGGAGGGATGGACCGGTACACGGCGGTGGCGATCAGCGGGTGGAAGAACTCCACGACCTCGTCGCGTTTCACCGTGGTCAGGACCGTCAGGATGCGCGCGTTGTGCAGTTGGTCGATGGCCTCGTGGATCTGCGCGTCGCCGAGCGATGCCACGCTCGCTGCGATCCTCGTGGAGATACCGGTGCCCAGCACCGCGGCGGCCCATGCCAGCCGGACGGTGGAGGGACCGAGCTGTTCGAGCCGTTCCACAAGTCCGCTGCCCTTGACGGCCGAGGCGAGATCACGGAGTTGGGGAATGTTGTCCTGCTGTGGCTTCAGGCCACGGTCGCGGCCCTTCGCGGTGAGCTCGACGACCTCGAAGGGGTTTCCAGCGGTGATCGCCCAGCATTCCCGGCAGAACAGGTCGTCGGCACCGTCGCCGAGGGCGTCGCGTACTATGCGCGCCACCGCGCTCGATGTGAGGGGCTCCAACTGGTGCGGGCGTGCCCCGTGGCGCGAGGCCAGGGTCTGCAACACGGCGGCGTCGGGAGGGAGCTCATCCGGCCTGCAGGCCACGACGATGAGCATCCCCAGGTCCTCGGCGCGGGCGGCGAAGGCGGTGAGCCATGCGAGGGATTCCGCGTCGGCCCAGTGCGCGTCGTCGAGGACCAGCACAACGGGCGTGGAGCGCAACGACAGTCGGGTGACGACCCAGTCGAGGCCGTCGCGCACGCCCTGGGGGTCGGGTGCGGCGCCGTCCTGCGGGGCGGTCAGGCCGATCGCCGGTGCGACGATTCCGTACCAGTGCCCCAGGATCTCGCGGTGCTCGTCCTCGCCCATGGCGGCGAAGGTGGGCTGGATGAGCTGGCGCACCACATGGAACGGCACCTGCTTCTCCTGCTCGCCGCCGCGCGCGGACAGCACCGTGCAGCCGCGTTCGACGGCATGCCGGCGGGCTTCGGCGAGCAGGGTGGTCTTGCCCAGTCCGGCTGGTGCCGCGAAGACGAGCACGCCGCCCCGCCGCGCGCCCGGGCCATCGACCGAGGCTCCGCACAGTTCGTCCAACGCCTTGTGGATTGCGTCGACTTCGGATTCCCGCTCGAGGATGGGCTGATAGGCCCACCCTTGCTGCTCAACGGCCTGTGTCACCTGTCGCCCCCTACAGCGTGTGCGCCGAGTGTACGGGCAGAAGGGTGGGATGATGCTCCTTGCGACCATTTTCGGGGAGAACGGCCACTCATTCGTGGGTGGGCCTGTACCCTCCGCTGACGCAGCCGCGGGCACGGTGTCGAAAGACCGGCCGAAGATCGCCTCGAAGGTGCCGAAGGATCACATTCCGTCAGTGTCGCGCGATGGGAATCATGGCCAGCGCTTCCGGCTGCGGGATGCCTCCAGGCACTTCGCGCACCGTGGTGCCGGGAGCGTGGACCAACCGCCACCGGGACGCCACGGTCGCCGTGGCGATCACGATCTCCGCAGCCGCGAAGGAGTCCCCGATACATTTGTGCTGACCGGCCCCGAACGGAATGAACCGGTGAGGGCGTGGCCGATCCTCCGGGCCGGTGTTCCAGCGATCCGGATCGAACTTCCTGGGCTCGTGGAACAGCGCGGGGTCCCGGTGGAGCGCGTAGGGGCTGTAGCCCAGTTCGGCTCCGGCCGGGATCGAGATGCCACCGAGCTCCACCGGAACCAGAGCGCGCCTGGTGAACAGAAGCGGCGAATGCAGGCGCAGCGCCTCCTGGAAGACACTGTTCGTATACGTGAGACCGGCGAGGTCGGAGGGACGCACCGGCCGTGCGCCGACCACTTCGTCGACTTCGGCGTGCAGGCGCTTCTCCACGTCTGGATGACGGTCGAGTTCATGGAAGATCCAGGACAGCACCGTGGACGACGTTTCCGTCGCGGCGAAGAAGATGGCGATCACTTCGTCCCGCACTTGCTCGTCGCTCATCGTCTCGCCCGTCTCGGCGTCCACGGTGGACAGCAGCAGAGACAGAAAGTCGTTACGGCCCGACGCTTCGGTGCCGTACCGCACGATCACCTCGTCGGTGATCCGGCGCAGCCGTGCGGCGGCCGCGTCGAACCGCCGGTTCATCGTGATCGGCAGCCGGTCCAGCGCCTTCGGCATGATCGCTCGCTTGAGGATGCCCTCCAGGAGGATCGGGAACGAGCGGTGCACTTCCTCGACTGCCGACCGCCCGAGGTCGCCGGAGAAGATCATTTCCGCGACCGAGGAGAGCGCGAACCGACGCATTTCCGTTGTCACCGAGATCTCTTGACCGGCGGTCCACGACGTGGACATCTCCTCCGCCTGACGGCACATCATTTCCGCATAGGCGGTGATGTGATTCCGCTGGAAGGCCGGTTGCAGCAGACGGCGCTGCTTGCGGTGGAACTCGCCGTCGGTCACCGGAAGACCGTTGCCGAACAGCGGGCGCAGCTTCTCGAAGACCCTGCCGCGCCCGAAGTTCTTCGCATCGCCGACCAGTACGGTCTGGATCAGGTCCGGGCTGGTGAGCACGTGGACGGGCCAGGTGGCCACATCGACCCGCACGACGTCGCCGTATGTCCGCAGCGACTCCAGGAACGCGATCGGCCTGCGCCACAACTGCGGCACGTGGCCGAGGAGGGGCAGACTCCCCGGAGCGACCGCCGCCTCGCGTGACCGGTTCATCTGCGCCATGGGCTACCTCTCCGTCGTGACGCTCATATCGCTGGGACCAGATCCGGGCGGGTGTACCCGGACTCGAGCCCCGCGACCCACCGTTCGTCGCTGTAGCGGGTGCACTCGTACCGCTGCCAGAGGTCCGCGCCGATCATCCAGTCCTGATAGCTCTTCACGCACCGCGCGACTCCGGCGGCGGTCGACGGGTCCGTCACCCCGAGCGTGTCCAGCACATGGGGCAGCATCTGTGCGGCGGTCAGGAAGTCCTCCACGCGGGAGTGGGTGCGCTCCTGGACGGCGAGCACGGCCTCCGGAAGTGACCACTCGTTCCACCAGGCAAGGAGGGAGACGAGGTTGTTGTTGTCCCCACAGGAGAACTCCTTGCGCAGGGAGAAGACGTCATTGCCCCATGAGATGACGTCCAGGGCACTGCACATGAGGTCCTGGAACGCGGAGCTGTCGTAGACCTCCGGGGGCACTTCGACGCCCAGGCCGGCCTCCACCATGTCCATCATCGGCAGCAGTTGGGAGCTGTGCCGGCGCATACGCACGTAGTCGTCGACGGTCGGCTGCTCCGCGGCCTTCCGGTTGACCGCCTCTTGGTCGAGGGAGCGCAGCATGAGGGGGATGTGCCCCCGATAGCGCTCCCGTATGCCTGGCGGCATCTCGGCCAGGATGCGGTCGCACAGGTCGACGAACCCGACCACCAGCGGATTCCGGCGCACCTGCGGCGCAATGCCGGTCTTCCCCGTGGCGAGGTACCCGGTGATCGCATCGGTGAGCGGGCGCCACGCCTCCAACTGATCCGCCCTGATGAGGTGGTCGTGCTGGTCATCGAGTACGAATGACCAGGCCATCCACTCGGCGAGCAGCACGACGTGCTGGTAGGGCGCCTCGTGACACACCCGCCCGGCCAGGTGGCCGAAACCGATGCCGGCGAACTGCTCCGCCTCGTCGGTGATCAGCCCATGGCCAAGCGCCCACGAGGTCGCCTCGGCGTTGGCCTGACTTGACTGCGGGTGTTTGGAGGGTTCGAAGGGGAGATGGAAGTCTGGAATGGTGAAGGAGTCGAGAAGGGCCATAAATCCCTCCATGGGGAATCCGGATTCGTCGCTCCCCGCCGAAATTGATTCTCGCGCTCACGACCAGGCGATCACACCTCAACTACGGTATGGCCACACATGTTTCTACGATCACCCCGGTCGCAAAACTGGTCGATTTACCCATCCGTGCGAGAACAGCTGGCCACCTCATGCGGCCAATTAACGCGCGGAACCGAGCAGACTGTCAACATAATCCGGCCATAGAACCCGGGATGCATTTGGCAATCGCCGGACGGTTATTCGAGCAGTCATATGCGAATGCCATAATTCTGACCTCAGGGCGTCCGGCAAGTCGTCCATCCGCACACGCGGCCCACCGCACCCACCGGAGAACCCCCAGGTCAGATGGGGGCAATCGCCATTGCTTCAGCAGCGGGCACAGATGGACATGCCGTCGCGGGGAGACGAGAAAGGCAGGGGCAGACGAAAGCATGCCGCCAGGCGCGCGGGAACCCGTGAGGGCGCCCGTGCCCGTACTCGCGCCGACGTCACACCCTGCGTGCCGCCCGGGCGCAATTGTCCCGGCGGTGGTTCCGGTGCCCGTACTCGCCGCGTACCGGCCGGTCCCTTCCAAGCCCGGCTCCTTGACCTCCGACGTCAAAGGATCGGCGGAGCGATCGGCACGGGGGGGTAGGGGCACCCGGCGCCCCGACGAAGGGTTCGACGGTGACGGTTCGGGGGGATCGGACGGGGCTGCCGGGTCGGCCGGGTCCTTGCTCGTCGGCGGTCGGGGCGGAGCCGGGTGGGTGGTCGGGGAGCCGGGCCGACGGGACGGCCCTTCTCCGGGCTTCGATGGAGGCTCGTCCTCTGGCTGAGGAGACATGCCGTCAGGGACGGCGGCCGCCGCGTCCCGCCCGATCGCCGTCCTGGCAGGATAAGGGCATGGAACGTGTGCTTGGAATCGGTGGATACTTCATGCGGGCCGCCGACCCGGCAACCCTGAGCGCGTGGTATCGCGATTGCCTGGGCCTGGACGCCGATGAGAACGGCCTGTGGCGTCAGGGAGCCGGGCTGACGGTGTTTGCGACGTTCGAGTCCGAGACCGACTACTTCAGGTCCCGCGCCCAGCAAACCATGCTCAACTTCCGGGTCCGCGACCTGGATGCGATGCTCGCGCAATTGCGCGCCAAGGGAGCGGACGTGGCCGAAGAGACGCAGGACATGGAGGGTGTCGGTCGATTCGGCTGGGTCACCGATCCTGAGGGCAATCGGGTCGAGCTGTGGCAGCCTGCCTGACCGCGCCTTCACGCAGGCGGTGACGTGCTGGTGGACCACCAGGTCGTCGAGGTGTGAACCTTGGCCGGGCCCGCGCGGTCATGTCCCATTACGCCTTCTGCGGGCTGTCACGGACGGTGGAGCGGAGCCCCGGCCGGCCCGTCTCTCGCGCACTGATCATCCCCGACGCGTCGATCGCACCTAGCTCCTGCGTCGCAGTCGTGCCGAGAGATGGTGCTGCATCGGCTGATCGACCGCCGCAAGGTCGTGGTCGAACGTGAGCGTGCCGTCGTCGGTCAGCGCGTAGCGGCGGCGGGTGGCGTTCACCTTCTTGGCGGTGGGGGCGAGGGCCACCTCGTGAGTGGAGAGGCCGACCGTGTTCTCGGTCGCACGCCCGACCATGATCTCCGCGATGCCGGTGGGCTGGGTGATCAGTACTTCGACCCGGCCGTCGGGCTGAAGCCGCCACCAGCCGCTCTCCCGGGCCGAGGGACGCAGCGGGGCGTCATCCTCGTCGAGCAGCCAGGCCCGGGCCTCGTAGCGCAGGAAGGGACGGCCGTCGTGACTGAAGGTCACCTCCTGCGCGTACGCGAAGTCCCCGGTGAGCGTCGGGTACCCGCCCTGGCCCCGGCCGTACCAAGAGCCCAACAGGCCGAGCACGGGCTCGAGCAGGGCGTGCGGGGCGGGCGCCTCGTCCGGGCGGAGGCTGTCGGGGTACGGGTTTTCCGGTGCGGGGTCGAACACGGTCTGCGCTCCTGGGGTCGATGCCGGTGCCGGGTGGAAGCCTAGGGCCTGTCGTTTGGATCAGGCCGGATCAGCGAGCGGGGTCTGGCGCGTGCAGATGCAAGGCGGAGGAGGGAGCCACTGCGGTGGGGGTACCTCCCGTGCCCGAAGGGCTACGGGGGACATTGGCGACTGACGACAACGCCGCAGATGCGCGTGCCAGGGCACGCGAGCCCGGCAAGATCCAAACGACAGGCCCTAGGGCCTTGCTGCACCGGGCGGACGCGGGTGGGCCGGGGCCGGGTGGCCTCGCGCGCCTCGGAAGAATTCCCATACCCCGACGGAACGTTTCGCGTCGACGACTCCTCTGGAGGGCGACGGATTGCCGAAGTCACCGCAGGAGGACTCATGTCGTACCGGCCCGACGGTCCCGCTCCCACCCCCACCCGTGCTGCCGTTCTCGTCGCCTCGGTGCTTACCGTGGACGCCTTGCTCCACCTGTACTGGATGACGGGCGCCACATGGCCCGCCGCCGATGAAAGGAGCCTGTCCCAAGCGGTTCTTGGCACGGACGTGCCGTTCACACCGCCGATCCTGCTCCCTCTCGTCGCCCTCCTCCTCACGGCCGCTGCCTTCGTCCTCGCCCACTCCCGCCACCCCCGCCACGTACTCCTCCGCGTCGGCGCCCAGGCGGTGGCCGCGGGCCTCTCGCTGCGCGCTCTCGCGGGGATCTACTGGCTGTTCGCCAAGGAGACCGGTTCGGCCTTCTACTGGCTCAACCTCGCGCTCTACACCCCGTTGTGCGCCGGCCTGGCCATCGCCGCCCTGCGCGTGGCGCGGTGGAAGGATGCGGCCCGTGCCCGATGAGCGACCCGATGAGCGACCCGATGAGCGACCCGATGACCGAACGGTCCGGCTCGTGCGAGCCGCCCAGCGCGGCGACACCCTCGCCATGGCCGAACTCCTTGATCTCCTCGCCCCCTACGTGGGCCGTGTCTGTGCGCCCATTGCCCTGGGCCAGGGGGCGGACGCGGCACAGGATGCCCTGGTGGCGGTCTTCAAGTCGCTGCGCACCCTGAAGGACCCGGCCGCCCTGCACGGCTGGGTCCGTGCCATCGCGGTGCGCGAGGCGGTCCGCACCGCGCACCGCGGCGCCCGCACCGTACCGGCCGATCTCAGCGCGCTCCCGGCCCGCGGCGACCCCCAACTCTCCGCCGACATCAGGGACGTCCTGGACCGTCTCTCGCCCGAACACCGCGCGGTGCTGATGCTGCGTGACGTGGAGGGTCTGGACGAGCGCACCGCCGCCGCCCTGCTCGGTGTGCGCACGGGCACCGTCAAGTCGCGGCTGCACCGGGCCCGCGACACCTTCCGAAAGGCGTGGACGTCATGAACGAGCTCTGGCCCACCACCGACCTCGACCCCGTACGCCGCCTGCATGCCCTGGCGGCCGGCATCCGCGGCGCCCACGTGACCGAGGCGCACGTCGACGCACCCTTCGATCGGGTCTGGTCCCTGCTGGGCGACCTGGAGGGCGGGTTCGGACAGGTCGTGACCGACATGGAGCGGCTGCGCGTCGTCCGCCGACGGGGCGAGCGAGTCGAGGCGCTGGCGCGCAGCAGGTACGGAATGCGGGCCCGGCTGCGCGGGGTGCAGCGGCCCGGATGGTGCTGGCTGCAGAGCCGGTTCCTGCTGATCGGCGTGGCGGCGACACCCGAAGGCGCAGGCACGCGGGTGGCGTTCACCGGGGGCGTACGGCTGCCGTCCCGCGCCGCCCTGATCCCCCTGGGCGTACGTCGCGAGGGCAGCCGCAGCGTGGAGAACCTGACGGTCCTGCTGTGAGCCGGACAGGCCGTCCGCATGACCCGTCGGACACTGCCTAGCGTGCCCGACGGGTCGGCACAGTCCCTGCGACTCTCCCGGCTACGCTCGCGCGGGAGCGCCCCGCGGCGCGTGGCTGCGGGGCGCCTTGTGGGGCTTAGTCGATCTGCTCCCCGTCGTGCGTACCGCCCTTGCAGCGGTTGTCCGTCAGATCGGGCGTTCCGCCGCCCTGCTTGCACTCAGAAGGGGTGACGTAGGATGGGGCACCCTGTGCGGCTGCGGTGGCGGTGGCGGCGCCTGTGAGGCCGAGTCCGGCGAGGGCTGCCGTGGCGATGACGGCGGCGAGGATTCGTCGAATGCGCATTTGGTTCCCCTTTCACGGATTGCCTCGGTTGGGGCACTAAGTCAGCTTCTCACCCATGTGGGTGGCACGTCATGTTGAGCCACTCGGGTGACAGTGCTGTCGGGTGCGGGGTCGGTGACGCGACCCGTCGGACAGGCCCTCGAAGAACCCAAGTTTCTTGGGGCTGCAGGAACAAAGAATGTTCTTCGTCTGCTGGCTGTACAGCGGCTTCGCCCACGCTGACCAGCCAAAACGGCGGTCGGTGCGGCTCCTTGGGCGGGGCTGGTCCGGAAATGGTCCGGATCTTGGGACGCTGGGGAGGGGCACTGCCGTCGACGCCTGCCTCGGGGGCCGCCGTACCCGCGACATCGCCCGCGCCCACAGCGTCCCGGTCCGGTGTGGCGACATGCTGGAGACCGACATAGGCCGCGCCGCCCTCGCGGCCCTGCCGGGCTTCGCTCTCCCCGGCGAAACCTTGGCCTCCCATCGGCGCTCGCCGTGAAGTGCCACCGCAGTGGCGGCCCAGCACCTCGCGGGGACGCGAAGGCCGGCCGCCTCCCCGGCCGAGCCGCGCACGGCGGTGTGCAGGGGACAGGCCGGGCGGGACGCTGGGCCGTCCGATCCACCTGGTCGGCCGGACGGGCCGGCTACCGCGCTTCGCACAATCGCAGTTACTCAGCGCGGCCGCCCCCCGGGTGCCCAGGACGGGCGGGGGAGAGGATGCGACGCTGGAGTGAGGGGCCCGCGAGTGGAGGTCCGAGTGCGTCTCATCCGGTCCGCGGCCCTCTCCTTCGGCCTGGCGACCATGTCCCGGTGCGGCTCAATGGATGCGACGCAGAATCGTGCGGTCAGTCTGTGAGCCCGCCGGCCGGGGGAACCACTCACCGAGCGTCGCCAGGCGGCCTTACCGCGTGGATCCGGCCCGCCGGGACCAGGACCGCGCGACCAACCCGGAAGGCAGGTGCGTCCCATGCGCACGTCGACCCGTATCGCCGGTGCCCTCACCGGCCTGACCCTCACCCTCGGCGGTGCGGTCCTCGCCGCTCCCTCGGTCCGGGCGGACATCCCCGCCTGCACAAAGATGGCCGAACTGGCCGGTGCCACCGCTTCCGACTCCGTCACAGCGGCCTGCAGCCGTGGCGTGGTCGGAGACCTGCAGAGTTGTGTGACCGGGCTGACCGGGGCCGGAGTGGCGGGCGGCGCCGCGACCGGTGCCTGCCGGGCGGCGGCCCACGAACCGCGTTAGATGACCGCGCGCGGCAGCCGCCCGCCGGCACCGGTCGGAGCCAGGTACGGCCCGTCTCCTCCTCAACCCCCGGCCTGCCCGGACACAACGCGGCCCCGGTGGGCAGTCTCGACGCCAAGGACATCGACGTCGCCCCGCTCCTACCGACGCGCACGCGGCGTACCGATGCGGCCGGTCGAGGTCGGTGACGTCATGCCCTCTCCGGGGCCGGGCAGTCACCGCCCGGGCGCGGCGCCCAGCCACGCCTCGCGGGCCTCATGCGGAGCGCCCATGCTGAGTAAGAGGGCGCCGTCGTCTTGAGACTTGTCCTTCCCGAAGGCCGAACGAAGGCGCCTGAGAGGAGGAGGAAGTCATGCGCATGCGAAGGATCCTGGGCCTCGCCCTGGCCGCGGCAACGCTTGCCGGCGTGAGCGCCGTCGGCGCTGTCAGCGCCGGGGCCGCCTCGTCTCCGAACATCTCCAGAGACGAGTGCACGGCCGCCGGCGGACAGATCGTTGCACGCCCCTACGCCGGCTACGCCTGCGCGCTGCCTGACGGGACTACGCAGGCGATCACTTGACCGGTCGGCGCACGGCTGGGCAACCAGTCCGGCCGGTGCACCCGGCGCGGTGCGTATGGGGTGACGGCACCCGGTCCACCGTCGGGTGGATCGCCCGCGCCCGTCTCGACACCGCGGCACTCGCGATGGTGGACGCCGACCGTCTCGAAGCCAAGGCCGTCACCGCTTCGAGACGGTCCGCGCCGTCCTGAACACCGCGCTCGCCGCCGTCCTGAACGGCCTCGGCCATGTCGTCATACAGTGACCGACGAGGTCGATCGCATTTCCTGGCTGTATTGATTTCGGATTTCCCAGCTGTATTGATTACGAGCGTTGTTGACACTCGGCAGGTCTTGAACAGGCGCAGAAGAACGAGCAGTCCCGCCGGCCTCGAGCCTGGATGTGCCGACGGTGATGGAGTCTTCCTTCTGGCGCGGGCGATGATCGCGCCGATGTCCGCATTGAGGTGGCCCTTTGCCGATGCCCTCGACACGCATTGCCTCGTGACGCAAGACCAGGGCACGTCCTACGGCTGTGTCCAAGAGGTGGCTCTGTCGAACGACCTGCTCACCGTGTCGCTGGACCCCGCATCGCTGGACGATCTGGGACTGGAAGACGCCGAGATCGAGGCAGAACTCGACCTGCCGGCCGAAGACATCGAGCGTATGCGGGAGGTGCTCGCCCAAGTGCTGGCGTTCGGGCGGGAAGAAGCCCGTCCCCAGCGCGTAGATCTCTAGCCCCCGGTCTGCGTGGGCCGGTGAGCCACAGGCTGGCCGGCTGCCCGAGCCGGTGCAGTTCGATGCCGTGGCCGGTGCGTCGGCGGATACGCAGCCCGTTGGGCCCGTGGATCACGCCGCCGTCCGTTGTGGGCTCGTGGCAGGGCAGCACGTGGCACAGCAGGTTGTCGGCCCGTTTGCCGTGCTCGAGGGGGAATTGGATGCCCGCCCGGGCCGGGGACCTCTGGTGGCCGGGGTCCCGGGCTCAGACGTGTTCCTCGGTGGTCCACACCGTCTCCAGAGACCGTGTCGTGCGCGTCATGGCCACACGCGGCCTGTGCAAAACGATCTGCCCGGTGAACAGCCAGTTCATGAACTGAGCGATCGGGACTGGGGCGTGCGGCCACCACGTGGGGTGGGCGAAGCGGGCCAGGCCCTCGACGGCAGCCAGGCCGTCCTCACCGGCCGTCAGGCGCACCGAGGGGACGACGCCCAGCCATGGCGGCCGGGGACGGTCCGAGAACCACACCGAGGGCACCGAGTCCGCTGCCATGCGCTGTGTCCGATCTCGTATGTGGTCCGGGGTGATGGGCGCGAGCTGTGCCTCCAGCGCGATCCGGCGGCCGCCGGCCGAGGCGAGGACGTCGGCACGCCAGGCACGGCCGGGGCCGCTCACCTCCAGGTCGGCTGTCCACCCCGCGGCCCGGGCGGCGGTCGCCAGTTCCAGCTTGAGGAGGGGTGGGCCATAGACTCCTCGGCCAGTGCGCAGGCCAGGGCCCCTGGCAGATGCGCGAAGAACCTCAGCCCCCGCGGTGACACCTTGGCCCGCAAGCCGTGCCGCACTCCGGACACCTCAACTCGACCGGCGGCCGGACCCGGTGAACCGCCTCCCATCTCCAGCCGCAGCCGAGATCCTCCACGGTCGCATCCAGGCGCCCCCGCTCCGGATGTACTGCCGTCAGCCCCATCAAGCCCCTCCCCTGGCCCCTGATCCCGGCGCACGGCTTCCCGGCGCCATCGACGTCCGCCTCGACGCCGCGCGGCCCAGCGGATACTGCGCACCACGCTCCGCGGCGCCCGCCAGTTCCTCACTGCAACAGAGTGACCCACCGGGCCTCCGGCGAGTCGCACTTGGTGCACCGGTCCGCCGTTCAGGTCGGCGTCTCCCCTCTGGGTAGGGAACGTAGAGGGAAGCAACGACATGCCTGTTGAGAAGGTGACGAACCGCCTCGTGCCTGGTCAGGCGCGGCCCGTGCCCTTCGAGGCCTCGGTCTGGCGGTGCTCCGCGCGCCGGGACCGCCGGCACCTGACGACTGCTCGCCGGATGAAGCATGCAAGACGCCCAGGGAGCGCGGGACCAGCGTCGAATGCCGCCCGGGCCCGCCGCCGGAGCTGGGACGGGCTCAGAAACGGGGCCCGCATCACGCACAACGCGAAGAGGACCTGGCCCGCGACGGGGATGGACAGCATCTCCGGAAAGTTCCCGAAGAGGAGAAACCAGATGGGTAGGAGTAGGAGCCCGGCCAGCGGGCCCCGGAACGCCGCGCCCGTACGGGAGTTCCCGAGCCCGTAGACGAAGCTGATCAGGATGGACGGAATCCCGATGACCGGGAAGAAGGCCAGCCACCCCTCGGTCTCCACCGCATCCGCCGGCAGTGACGCATCCACGGCCGCCCAGGTGACTGCGAAGGTGACGGCGTAGCGCACCGCCAGATCGACGAGCCGCAGCCCAATGACCCCCAAGACAGGCACTGCCGTGTCCGGCGGCGACTACGTCGACGTGCGCTGGCCAGTGCCCGTGCCGACGGCCCCGCCCGGACCGCCGGCACGGGCTCGAGGGCAGCGGAGGGCCCAGCGGCGCTGGTTCCCCTCCCGGCCGTGTTCATTCGGGCCCACGGGCATCCATCCACCACTATGGAAGGACACATTCGATTCGCCTGGAGGCCTTGCATGCACCGTGATGGTTTTCCTGCCCCGGATTCCGGGCTCCTCCTCACTCACTTTCTGACGGTGGCCGACGTAGCCCGATCTCGCGCCTTCTACACCGACATTCTCGGCGGTGAGGTGGTGCTCGAGGAGAACCCCTGCACCATCAAGCTCGCCAACGGATGGATCATCATGAACCCGGGCGGCGGCCCCACCCCGGACAAGCCGAACGTCACCCTGCGCCCGCCCACCGACCCGAGCACGGTCAGCTGCTTCCTCAATCTCCGCGTCGCCGACATCGAGGCATGTCACCGAGAGTGGAGTGCGAAGGGCGCCGAATTCCTCACGCCACCCATCGATCGCAAGGCCGAGGTGCGGTGCTACTTGCGCGACCCGGACGGCTATCTCATCGAAGTCGGGCAGGCCACCGGCATGCTGCACGGCGTCTACGCCGACCAGCATGCCGGTACGAGCTAGATCCTTGCAGCCCCGCGACCTGCTCGACGAACGTACGACGCCCACACAGGACGTTGTCGCAGTACAACCGCCGCACGGTCAGCTCTGTCAGCACGGGCTGGTCGCCGACCGCGGTGTCGGCAAGCCAACGCTCGTAGCAGCTGTGCACCCAAGCGGACGGACGCTCACAGTCCGGGCACGAAGCAGTGCCATCGAGGGTTCTCGCAACGATGTGCACCCCACCGCACTCCGTGAACACCCGCTCCATGAGGGCCGCTTTGAAGTGCGGAAACAGCACCGCTATGAGGTCATCACACCGCACCACGGTCCCAGATGACGCGACGTCACCGTGGCCCAACCTCGTTGATCGTTCTCACATGGTGAAGTCGGCCCGGGGCGCGGTTCCGGTCTTTCGACCGGTCCGTTTCCCCGGAGCCGCTTCCCGAACCGGACGTGCGAGTTGTCCCCGCATCCGGCTCTCCACAAGCCCCGAGGGCTTCGTGGTCGTTGTCCTCATCCCGTGGCGTTCCAGGGAGTGGGAATCGACATGCCCCGGTATCGGTAGCGAGTGGTGCCTACCGTGATCGGGTTGAACAACTCCCTGTTCTCGCTGGCCCACCAAGATCTGTGGCCGCAATAGCGGCGGAAGATCTTCCTCCGGCCGGTCTTGGGGTGCTTGCGCTGTACCCATCGCCATACCGTGTGCCACATGTAGTGGGGCAGGTAGGAGAAGGTCGCGAAGGACACCCCGGGCCGGGAGTAGGCGCACCAGCCCCGCACTGCCGGGTTGATCCGGGCGAGCAGGGCGTCGAGCGGCTGGTTCGTACCGACCTGTCGGCACAGCGTCTTGACCTTGGCCATGATGGCCCGCAGGGCCTTCTTGGCGGGGTAGGTGTAGACGTAGTACCGGTTGGTGCCTGGCTTTCGGTGGCGTTGGATGTGCCATCCGAGGAAGTCCAGGCCCTGCTCGATGTGGGTGATCAGAGTCTTCTCCGGCGACAGGCGCAGGCCCATCGTGGTGAGGACTTCCGCGATCTCTTCGCGTAGCGTTTCGGCGTCTGCCTTGGTGCCGTGCACCATCAGGCACCAGTCGTCCGCGTACCGGACCAGCCGGTAATTGGGCAGACTTCGGCGCCGACGCCTGCGGCGCTCGTTGAGATCAGTTCCGGGGCCTCCCGACGCCTGGGCGATGTGCTCGTCCAGGACCGAGAGCGCGACGTTGCTGAGCAACGGCGAAAGGATCGAGCCCTGCGGGGTTCCGGTGTCGTTGTCCCGCAGCAGGCCGTCCTCGCTGAGGATGCCCGCCTTGAGGAACGCCTTCACCAGGGCCAGGACCCGTTTGTCCCCGACGCGTGCCCGCACCCGCTCCATGAGAGCGGTGTGTGAGATCTCGTCGAAGCAGGCTTTGATGTCGCCTTCCACGATCCACTCGTACTTCTTGGACGTGAGCAGGCGCACCTCGGCCACCGCGTCATGAGCCCGGCGGTTCGGGCGGAACCCGTAGGAGCACGGGAGGAAATCCGCCTCGAAGATCGGCTCCAGCACCAGCTTCAAGGATGCCTGCACCACCCGGTCGGTGATCGTCGCGATCCCCAGACGGCGCAGCTTGCCGCCCGCCTTGGGGATCATCCGCTCCCGCACCGGCATGGGCTGGAAACTGCGGTCCTTGATCTGTGACCGCAGCACGTCGAGGAACTCCTCGACCCCAATCCATAGCGCGATGGACGACGCCGTGCGGCCGTCCACCCCGGCAGTGCGTGCACCCTTGTTGCCCCGCACCCGATCCCAGGCCACCAGCAGGAAGCCGGGATCGGCAACGAGATTGAACAGGTCGTCGAACCTGCGATGAGGATCATCACGAGCCCAACGGTGCAGCTTGGTCTGGATCTTCAGTACCCGGCGCTCCGCCTCATACAAGGCGCGCTCCAGCTCGTCGGTATTCACCGGCGACCCTCCCGACATTCCAGTGCTTCGGCCACTGACTTGCTGGCCCCCTTTGCCCTGCGACCGGCTTTCCCGGTCTCCACGACGGGTCGTTACTCCCGCGACTACTACGGGGCCTCCGTCCCACCCACGGCCATCAGTCGGCAACGGACCCGCCCACCGCCGGACTGGCTGTCCGGCGGCTCGGGCGACCGCGGATGGTTCCCACGTTCACCACACAATCGATCGGTCAGGGAGGTGCCCAGCTCTACTCCGGCAGCATCGCCACGCCTACGCCGCAGGCTTTCAACGTGGCCTCCCCACCGGAAAAGGAAGTCCGGCTTCGGAGTTGACCCACCCGTCCGAGGACAGGCAGATCACGCGCTGCATACCGGCCCGTATCCACCAGATTTGAGCCGGCTCACTGCTTACGGAGCTTCAACCACTGGTTCGCTCTCGCTACACCTTCTGACCTCGCTAGACGGACCCGCACCGTCCGGTAGTCCCGGCACGTCCCGCCGTTGTCGGGGCCGCTTGCCACCCTCCCCGGCGTTCCCCGGATCAGGCTGCCCCCAGCTTCACCAGACCGCTGCGACGGCCCGGCGGAGAAGGTCTTCCACCTCCACTCGATTGCATGGCGCCTCGTGGCGCACTCCTTTCTCAATGAAGTTTGTCGGCGACGGGTCCGTTGGGCTGCGAGGACTGGGGTGGGTGAGACGCCCGACTCGCTCTGTTCGGCTGGCAGCGCGATCTTGTGGTCCGCTCATTGGCGATGCCATACGAGCGTGTAGCGCCAGAACAGCCGCCGTCGTAGCCGTGCGCCGGGCAGGGCGTCATGGGCTTCACTGACGATGTCGGAAAAGCTCATGTCCGCCGGTCGGGTCAGGGCTGTCATCGAGGCCGGCCGGGGTGCCCTGCGGCCCTTGTTCTTGAGCCAGCCCGTGGCGGCGTTCAGCGGGATAGCGGTGGCGCCGAGTAGACGGTCTCCGGCAGTCTGCGCCCGAGAAAGACCGACGACCACCAGGGTTGCTCCGGGGGCCAGGTGCTGGCGGAAGACGGTGAGAGCTTCGGTGAAAGGCAGATGGTGGATGGTGGCGACGCAGGTGATGACGTCGTAGGAACCGGCAGGGATCCCGGTCAGCCCGTCTGCGACCGTGAAGGTCACTGGGGCTGCCGGAGGAGTCAGCCTCTGCTGCCCACGGCCACCGGTCCCGGCCACTGAGGCCGAACGAGCCGGCTTCGAGCAGACACCGCGTGTGATCAGTTCGCAGCTCGCAGTGATCCATGCTTCGGGTCTTCGACCGTACGGTGCCCGGTCCGTCCGGCCGCCCGGCGCAGCTGCGCCGGGTCGCTGCCGCGCACGCGACACCACCAACTCTTGCCGAGACTCTTGGCAGAAGTTGCCGATTCTTGCGGACTCCCGGCGACGTTGAATCGCTGCTGCACACACCGCTAGCCGCCGCCCCGGCGCCGAAGCGGCCCGCTGCTTCCAGCACCGTCCCACCCGAGAGGAGCGTACTCGTGACGCCTGCCGCGCACGCGAATTCCCGGCGCCGGATCCGTATCGGTATAGACACCGGGGGAACGTTCACCGATGTCGTAGCCCTCGACGAGGACACCGGCGACCTCATCACCACCAAGACCCCCTCGACACCGTCCGACCCGGCCGACGGCTTCATGAACGGCGTCGAGAAGGTGCTCGGCCTGATGGGCTGCACCGGCGCGGACGTCAGCGCCGTGGTGCACGGCACCACCGTGGCCACCAACCAGCTCCTCGAGGACAAGATCGACCGTCTGGGGTTCATCACCACGGAGGGCTACGAGTTCATCCTGGAGATCGCCCGCCAGGCGGTGCCCGACGGATACGGCAACTCCTATTTCTGGGTGAAGCCGGAGCGCATCGTCCCGGTCGACCGGGTCCGCACCATCGGCGGCCGTATGGACTACCAGGGCAACGAGGTGCGGCCCTTCGACGAGGCAGGCGCCCGCGAGACCGCCCGCTGGTTCCGCGGCCAGGGCATCACCACGCTCGGGGTGTGCCTGCTGCACGCCTACGCGAATCCCGCGCACGAGCAGCGGATGCGCAGCATCCTGCGTGAGGAGCACCCGGACGCCGTCGTGTCGATCAGCTCCGAAGTGCTGCGCGAGTACCGGGAGTACGAGCGCTCGATGACCACCCTGGTCGACGCCGCGGTCAAGCCGCGGGTCGCCCGGTACGTGGGCGGCATCAAGGAGCGCCTGGACGCCTCGGTCGGCAGGGACGAGGGCCGCCCGCGCCGCATCCCGTTCGCCATCATGAAGTCCAACGGGGGCATCCTGTCCGCCGAGGAAGTCGTGCACCAGCCGATCACCACGGTGCTGTCGGGCCCTGCCGCAGGAGCGCTGGGGGCCGCGCTGATCGGACAGACGGCGGGCTTCGACAAGATCCTCACCTGCGACGGCGGCGGTACTTCGACCGATGTGTCCGTCGTCCTGGACGGCGAACCGACCTTGACGACCGAGGGAACGGTCGGCCGTTTCCCGTCCAAGATCCCGATGATCGATGTGGTCACCGTGGGCGCGGGCGGCGGTTCGGTCGCCTGGATCTCCCCCGAGGGCACCCTGAAGGTCGGTCCCCGCTCGGCCGGTGCCGACCCGGGTCCGCTCTGCTACGGCAAGGGCGGCACCGAACCGACCATCACCGATGCCCATGTACTGCTCGGCCGTATCCCGCCGCACCTGCTCGGCGGTGAGATCCCGCTCGACGTGGAGGCGGCCCGCCAGGGCCTGTCCAAGCTCGCCGCCGACCTGGGCCTGACCCTGGAGCAGTGCGCCACCGGCATTCTGGAGATCTCCGCGTGGAACCAGGCGAACGCGCTGCGGCAGATCACGGTCAAACGCGGTCTGGACGTCCGTGACTTCGTGATGGCCACGTTCGGCGGCTCCGGCTCGCTGCTGCTGTGCCGCCTGATCGACATCCTGGGCCTCGCGGGAGTGATCGTGCCGCGCGACCCGGGCAATGTCTCCGCGTTCGGGCTGCTCACCGTCGACGTGCGCTGCGACTATGTACAGACCGCGGTGTGCCGGCATGCCGAACTCGACCACGACCGAGTGGCGGACATCTACGCGGAGTTGACGGAGCAGGCCGCCCAGGCCCTCGACAAGGAGGACTTCGCCCGCGCAGAACAGCGGTACGCGCGCACCGCCGACCTGCGCTACTTCGGGCAGGCCTTCGAGGTCCGGGTGCCGGTGCCCGACGGCCTGCGGGACGCGGCCCTGGCCGACGCGGTCGCGGACGCCTTCCACGACGCGCACCGGCAGTTGTACGGCTACGACTTCCGTGGCGACCCGAGCCAGGCCGTCGAGTGGGTGAACCTGCGGGTCACCGGCATCGGCCCGATCCGCCGCCCGGCGCTGCGCGCACTGCCGCAGGGCGACGGCGATCCTTCCCGTGCGCTGACCGGAGTGCGCCTTGTGTGCTTCGACGCCGCTGACGGCTATGTCGAGGCCACCGTCCACCGGCGGGCGGATCTGGCGCCCGGCGACGTCGTCGCGGGCCCGACGATCATCGAGGAGTTCGGCTCCACCATCCCGGTCCACCCGGGGTTCACCGCCCGCATCGACACCCACGGCAACGTCCTGGTGACGCGCAACGAGCAGAAGGGGGCCTGAGGCCATGACCGCACAGACCACACGGGCCGCACAGCCACCTGCCTTCACCGTCGACCCCGTCGTCCTGGAGATCGTCGAAGGCACCCTCGCCTCGGTGGAGATGGAGGTCGAGACGGCGATCGCGCGCACGTCGCGCTCGCCGATGATCCGGGACGCGCACGACTTCCGCGCGGGTATCCACGACCGCGGGCTGCGCAAGCTCACCGGCCGCTCCTACTCGGCCCTGGTGCACCCCATCGCCCGTGACTTCCCGCTGGAGACGATGCGCCCCGGCGATGTGTTCTTCCACAACGACGTGTACGAGTCCGAGGGCGGCATCGGCCACCTGCCGGACCTGTGCGTGACCGTGCCGGTCTTCTACGAGGGTGCGGTCGTCGCGTTCGTCCAGGCCTTCGGCCACCACGACGACATCGGGGGCTGCTGTCCCGGTTCGATGCCGTCGGGCGCGACCACCGTCTACGAGGAGGGCCTGATGGTCCCCCCGATCAAGTTGTGGGACCAAGGCGTGCCCAACCAGGCGGCGTTGCGCATCATGACGCGCAACTCCCGGATGCCCGACTCGCTCGCGGCGGACCTGGACGCGGAGTGCTCGGCGTGCCTGATGGGTTCGCGGCGCCTGGCCGAGCTGTTCGAGCGCTACGGGCGCGAGACGGTCGAGGCCTGCTTCGATGCGATCCTGGACAAGACGACGCGGACGTACCGGCGCGAGATCCTCGCGAAGATCCCGGACGGGGAGTACGTGTGGGAGGACTACGCCGAGCACGACGGCGTCGACGAGCCCAGGCTGCACACCCAGCGGATCACGCTCACCAAGACACCCGACAAGATCATCATCGACTTCACGGGCACGTCCCCGCAGGCGAAGGGGCCGATCAACCACTGCGGCGACTACGCGGACGGCAACTTCCTCAAGAAGTGGCTCGCCCCGATCCTGCGCAACCTCGCGGACACTCCGGAGCGGATGGCCGAACTCGACGTCAACGAAGGTGTCGTGCCGCTCATCGAGATGAAGTTCCCGGAGAAGGGCACGTTGCTGACGCCCGTCTTCCCGGCACCGACCAACGCGCGGACCTTCGTCATCCTGCGCCTGCTGGGCGTGCTCGCGGGCGTGCTCGCCAAGGCCGTGGACGGCCGGATGCCGGCCGACCAGGAGACGATCCGCTACACGGGCGTCTACGGCCAGGACGCCCAGGGCCGCTCGTACCTGATGCGCGAGGTCCTCGGCGGCGGGTCCGGCGGGCGCTACTACGCGGACGGCGAGGACACGATCCACGTCGTGCCCGACTCCCGGAACCTGCCCACCGAGTTCACCGAGTCGCGTTTCCCGTTCCGGGTCGAACGCCTCGGCCTGGCGGCGGATTCCGGCGGCCCCGGCGAGTTCCGCGGCGGCCTCGGCTACGAGAAGCACATCCGCATGCTCCAGGACGCCTCCTTCATGTCGATCGCCGACCGTTCGATCCTGTCCTGCTGGGGCGTCAAGGGGGGTAAGGCGGGACGGCCGTTCCAGGTCGTCATCGACCCGGGCGGTCCCAACGAGCGGGTCATGGACGGGCTCGTCGACGACGAGCCGGTCCGTGCCGGCGAGGTCATCCGCATCCGTACGACCGGTGGCGGCGGCTGGGGCGATCCTCTCGACCGCAGGACCGAGTCGGTCGTGCGCGATGTGCGCTGGGGCAAGGTATCCGCACGGGGCGCGTACGAGGACTACGGCGTGGTCGTGGTCGGCGAGGACGACGACCTGTGCGCCGACGAGGCCGCCACCACCGAACTGCGGGCCCGGCTGCGCGCGGAGCGGCCGCACGTCCAGCCGTTCTTCGACCGCGGCCCCGGCTACGCGTCGCTGTCGGGCGGCCGACCGTACGCCGACGTCGACCTGCTCTAGGGCCTGTCGTTTGGATCAGGCCCTGATCCCGAGCAGCCGGTCCGGTGG
>NZ_JBSGZO010000059.1:0-29140 GCF_053611045.1 Streptomyces sp. NPDC054841
GTTTCGTCGAGCTGCTGTGTGGTCGATCGGCGCGCCGGTGTCGACGGCCGTCCGGAGTGAAACGGTGTTTGATCGGACAGAAAACAAAATGCGCACCAGGCCTCGCAGGGGTGGAGCGGTGTCCCAGGTGTCCGAGGGTTGGCCGAGCGCACCCCGTAGGGTATTGGTAAGGAGAACAAACAAATAAGCCGCCGCCATCACCCAAGGGGCCGCACCATGTCGCTGCAGTTCACTCCCACCTCGCAGGACAAGTTCACCTTCGGCCTGTGGACCGTCGGCTGGCAGGGGCGCGACCCCTTCGGTGACGCCACCCGCCCGGCGCTGGACCCGGTCGAGTCCGTCGAGCGTCTGGCCGCGCTGGGTGCGTACGGTGTGACGTTCCACGACGACGACCTGATCCCCTTCGGCTCCTCGGACGCCGAGCGCGTGGCGATCGTCAGGCGCTTCAGGGACGCGCTGGAGCGCACGGGTCTCAAGGTGCCCATGGCGACCACCAACCTCTTCACGCACCCCGTCTTCAAGGACGGCGGCTTCACCGCCAACGATCGTGACGTGCGCCGCTACGCGCTGCGCAAGACCATCCGCAACATCGACCTCGCCGTCGAGCTGGGCGCCACCACCTATGTCGCCTGGGGCGGCCGGGAAGGCGCGGAGTCCGGCGGCGCCAAGGACGTGCCGGTCGCGCTCGACCGGATGAAGGAGGCTTTCGACCTGCTCGGCGAGTACGTCACCGAGCAGGGCTACGACCTGCGCTTCGCCATCGAGCCCAAGCCCAACGAGCCCCGCGGCGACATCCTCCTGCCGACCATCGGCCATGCCCTGGCCTTCATCGAGTGCCTGGAGCGCCCCGAGCTGGTCGGCGTCAACCCGGAGACCGGCCATGAGCAGATGGCGGGCCTGAACTTCCCGCACGGCATCGCGCAGGCGCTGTGGGCGGGCAAGCTCTACCACATCGACCTCAACGGCCAGTCCGGCGTCAAGTACGACCAGGACTTCCGCTTCGGCGCGGGCGACCTGCGCCAGGCGTTCTGGCTCGTCGACCTCCTGGAGACCGCCGGCTACGAGGGCCCGCGGCACTTCGACTTCAAGCCGGTGCGTACCGACGGCTTCGACGGCGTGTGGGAGTCCGCGAAGAACTGCATGCGCAACTACCTGATCCTCAAGGAGCGCGCCGCCGCCTTCCGGTCCGACCCCGAGGTCCGGGAGGCGCTGGTCGCATCCCGGCTGGACGAGCTCGCCCTGCCCACAGCCGCCGACGGCCTCAAGGGCCTGCTGGCCGACACCTCCGCCTACGAGGACTTCGACGTGCAGGCCGCAGCCGGGCGCTCCATGGCCTTCGAACGCCTCGACCAGCTCGCGTGGGAGCACTTGCTCGGCGTGCGCTGACCAGGTCGACCGGGGAAGCGGTGCCCCGAGGGGTTGCGGACGTCGTCATGATGCGGACGTCGTACATGATGCGGACGTCGTACATGATGCATACGTCGCACATGAGACGGAGCTGTCCTGTCGGGGGGCAGGTAGGGAGTGAGTACGTGCCACGGAGCGCCGCCGCAGCGGCCGGCCCACCAGGGCCGGCCCCTGTCGACCTGGCGGCGATGCGCCGCGTCAACCTCGGCCGCGTCCTGGCCGAGGTCCGCTCGGCGGGCCCGCTGTCCCGGGCGACGGTCGCCCGGCACACGGGCCTGACCCGTGCCACGGTCTCCAGCCTCGTCGCGGAACTCATCGAGCGCGGGCTGCTGCGGGAGACCGATTACCAGCAGGACGGCACGGTCGGCCGCCCCGGACGGCGTCTGGAGATCGACGGACGGTCGGTGGCGGCACTGGGCCTCGAAGTCAACTCCCGTTACCTGGCTGCCTGGTCGATGGACCTCGCGGGCCGGCAACTGCACGAGCGGCGCCTCGTGCACGATGCGGCACACGAGGATGCCGAGGACACGATCCGTACGCTCGCCGCCCTGGCCACCGAGCTGATGGAAGCCGCCCGCCGGGCCGGGGTCCGCACAGCGGGTGTCGGCGTGGCCGTCCCCGGCCCCGTGGACATCGCCACCGGTCGCGTGTGCTCCGCGCCGAACTTGCACTGGCGGGACGTTCCGGTCGCCGGGCTGCTGCGCGATCTGCTGGGCGTGACGGACGACGTGAGCGTCGGCGTCGACAACGAGGCCAACCTGGCCGCCCTGGCCGAACGCGGTCACGCCCGGTCCAGGGCGGCCGACCTGGTGTACGTGACCGGGGAAGCGGGCATCGGTGCGGGCATCGTCGCGGGCGGCACGCTGCTGCGCGGCGCCGGCGGCTTCACCGGCGAGCTGGGGCACCTCCAGGTCGATCCCGCGGGCGAGAGGTGTGCCTGCGGGCGCACCGGCTGTCTGGAGACCAAGGTCGGCCTGCCCGCCGCGATCCGCATCGCTGCTCCCGACCTGGCGAGAGAGGAGGCATCGGGCGCCGCGTCCCACGACCCCGAGGAGCAGGCCCAGGAATTGCTCCGCCGTGCCACGGCAGGAGACCCACGGGCGCTGGCCGGCCTGGACGAGATCGGCCGCTGGCTCGGCATAGGCCTGTCGATCCCGGTCAACCTCCTCAATCCTGAGGTGATCGTGCTCGGCGGCTATTTCGCGACGGTCGCCCCCTACCTCGTTCCCGCTGCCATGCGCGAGCTGCGCGAACGGGCCGTGGCGGGCGACCCGGCGGTCTGCCGGGTGACCGGCTCCGCCCTGGGGTTCACCGCGGCGGTACGCGGGGCCGCGGGCATCATCGTGGAGGAGATCTTCGCCGACCCGGGCCGCGTGGCTGTGCGCGAGGGCGCCTCCTGACCTGGAGGCCCCCTGTTCGCGGAGGCGGAACCGGGGCCGCGAGCCTACGGTGGTCTGAGAGCGCCAACGAGCGGCGCGGTGACCGGTCGGCCTGGAGGAGGCCCGATGAAGGAGCACTTCGTCTGGATGACAACGCGCCGCATCAAGCCGGGCATGCTGGCGGAGTTCGAGGGGGCGTGGCGGCCGGAGTCCCACCCGCAGGGCATGCTCCGTGCCTTCGCGTACTGGTCCGAGGACGGGCAGGAAGTGATCGGAGTTTCGCTCTGGGAGTCCAGGGAGCTGTGCGATGCCTGGCGTGGCTCCGATGCAGAGACGCGTCGGCGTGAGGTGATGGCTCCCTACGTCGTCGAGGAGCGAGAAGCCTTCTATCGTGGCCGCGAACTCGTCATCCCCGAGCGATAGCGGGAGCGCCCCGCAGCGGAGTTGATCCGGTGCGGGGGTCGTGCAGCTGGCCTTCGGCATAGCCGAACCACTTGTTGTCCGGCGACTCCAATACCTGAAGTGGGCCGTCGAACCCCGCATGCTCGGGTTGCCGCAACGGCATGATCTGGAGCTCGACGTTGAACTGGCCTGCCCGTTCCAGCAGATGCTCGATCAGCTCGTGGGCCACCTCCGCACCGCCCGTGCCCCGCTCGATCCAGCATCCGGATCAGGGCGACGCGCGCGTGCTCGGTACGACCCTGGCGGCGGGCCAGCGCCACCCACGTCAACTCCGGTGCGGCGGACGGGTCCTCGCCGAAGCGCTCCGCGAGGAGGCCCGCCGGTCAGGGCCTCGGCCTCGGGTGGTGTGGGGGAGTCCCGAAGAGGCCGAGGAGCGAATCGGCTCCCAGATGGCTCCCGGCGGCTCGGTGAAGCTGTCACGGGGTGGCGGAGGCCGCGGGTGTGGCGGGTGGCGGCGGCTGTCGAGCGATGTCGGCGGTCATCCAGGTGCCGGAGCCTCCCAGGCGTGCGGCGAAGCGGCGCAGGCCGCCGTCGGCGTCGACCCAGTAGCGGGTGCGGCCCGGAGCCCCGGGTGCGGACTGCGCTGCGGGGGCGGGCGCGTCGGCGGTGCCGGGGCCGGAGAAGACCGTGACCGGGACCCCGGAGATCTTCTCGTGTCCGAGGACACGTGCGCTGCTGCGGACGAGGAGCTGGGCGTTCTCGGGCCGGTCGGAGCCGAGCGAGAGCAGCAGGAGCAGGGTGCTGTCCACAGCGGCCGAGCGGGGTTCCAGGCGGCGCTCGCTCCAGCCGTCGGCCGGGGGCTTGTCGGGCCGCGGGCCGGTCCAGTTGAAGCGGGCCGAGACCGTGGTGCGGTTCCAGCGGAGCAGGTGGCGCCAGTGGGTGGGGGCTCCGGGGGTCTCGTCGCGCAGTTCCGCGTAGCCGGTGTGCGCGCGCCAGTCGAGTCGGCCGTCGAGCCGGAGGGTCCGGCCCGGCGCCGGGATGGTGGCACTGACGGTTCCGGCGGCGCTGCGGTAGTTGGTGAACCGGGTCAGCGCGAGGAGCTCGGCCTGCTGCTCCGTCAGTGCCGCCCGGTCGCCGGCGGGCCGGTCGGCGGCGGGCCCGGTGCAGGCCGCCGAGGCGAGCACCACGGCCAGCAGGAGCGCGGCCCGGACGGGCCTGCGGGTGACGCGCGGCGTCATCGGGCGGTGGTCGTCGGTCGGCTGCGGTCGGCGAGCAGGTCTGCGCCGGGCAACGGCACTTGGCCGGGATCGACAGGTCCCGGCAGTCCGTCGGCGGGGGCGGCGGGCGCGGTCGCGGCGTCCGGGAGCTGGGGCTGCGCCGGCGGCGGGGCAACGTCCAGGAAGGGGATGCCGGGAGGTGCCGGGTCGGTGCGCGGGGACTGGCCGGCGGCTTCGGGATGGCCGTGCGGGCAGGCGGCGATGGACTTCAGGTCGGTGGGCAGGGTAGTGCTCAGGGTGTTGCCGTCCAGGCAGTTCCCGTGCCCGGGCGCTCGCGCGGAGGCGCGGTAGGCGACGTCCACGCCGTTGCCGGTGAGCGTGTTCTCGCGGAGGCGGTTCTCCGTCGGGGCGAGGTCCTCGTTGGAGGCGAGTACGACGCCTGCCCGGGGGTTGCCGGTGATCCGGTTGCGGAGGAGTTCGTTGCGCTGCCCGCCGGCGATGCCGATGCCGATGCCGAAGGCGCCGTCGGCCTGCTCGGGGGTGGCCGGGTCCGCGTTGTCGGCGATCAGGTTCCCGGCGATGGTGCCGCCCTGCTGGGGGACGTACGCCTCCAGGTAGTCGGAGTTGACTGTCAGCCCGACCCGGTTTCCGGTGAAGCGGTTGCGCAGCACCCAGATGGGCCCACTGGCATTGGTCCCCTCGTAGCCGATGGCGTTGTGCTCGGCGACGTTGTCGCGGACGAGGATGTGGCAGGGCTTGCACTGGCCGACGTAGAGCCCGGAGTCGGCGCTGCCCGAGGCGTGGTTGTGTTCCAGGACGCCATGCTGGGCGTTGAACGCGTAGATGCCGTAGAGGCCGTTCGCGTGAGCGGTGACGTAGCGCACCCGAAAGCCCTTCAACGGGGGGAACTTGGCCGGGTCGAGGTGCCGATAGCCGTCGCTGCCCCTGGCGAGGCCGCCGTTGCCGTCGCTCATGCCGGTGACGAGCACGCCGTTGAGGAGGTGGTTGCGGACGGTCAGGTTCTCGACCGAGACGCCGGGAGCGGTGACGAGCACGCCGTTGGCCCGCCGGCCCTGGCCGTCGATGACCACTCCGCCCCGGTCGGCGCCGCGAACAATCACTCGTTCGGTGCGGATCCGAACGCTCTCGTGGTAGACGCCGGGCGAGACCAGAACGAGGTCGCCCGGCCGGGCCCGGTCGAGCGCGGCGTTGATGGTGGCTGCCTGGGACGGCACCCGGATGGTCGCGGGAGCGGTGTTCTTGGCCGACGTCGGATCCGGCGGCAGAGCCCAACAGCCCGCGCACAGCAGCGCGATGGCCGGCACGGCGGCGGCCGGGGCGAGACGGCGACGGCCGGCGGAGCGGCGGCGGACGGGTGGCATCACGAAGGTCTCTTCCGGTTGCTTGCGGAGTCGATCACCACCCTAGAGTGTTCATGTGGACACTGATTGTGACGACGTGGTGAATCCGGAACCGTCGCCGCTGGTTCGACGCCGACTCCTGGGGGGCCTTGCGGTCGCGGTACCGGCCGTGGCGGCAGGCTGGGCGGTCGCGGGCGGCGCCCGGCGCCCGGCCGCTGGTGCTCCGGAGCCGGTCGCGGGCGGAGCCGGAGAGGCGGCAGCTGCCGCCGTACCGCCCGAGGGGTCGAGGCAGGCGGGGGTGGACCGCCCGGCGCAGCCGCAGCAGTACGCGGCCCTGGCGGTCTTCGACCTGACACCCCCCGGCGGTGCGGCAGCCCGGGGAGCCGACGAAGTGCCGTACCTCGCCGCACTGTTGTCCGGTCTCGGCCGGCGGGTGCTGGATCTCTGCTGCGGCGCCGACGGGGAGCTGGGCGGGCTCGCGCCGGGGGATCTCAGTGTCACCGTCGGAGTCGGCCCGCGGCTGGTGGCGGCGGTGGACGGCCGGCTGCCCGGGGCGGCGGGGCTGCCGGAGGCGTTCGACAAGGCCGTGCCGGACCTCGCACGTCAGGGGGACCTGATGGTGCAGCTCTGCGCCGCGGATCCGCAGGTGGTGGCACATGCCGAGCGGGTCCTGACGAGCTGGCTCGGCGAATGCTCGGGGCGCCCGCGCTGGTCCCAGGACGGCTTCCGTCCGCCGGCCCGCGAACCCGGTCCCGTGCGCAACCTGCTGGGGTTCCTGGACGGCGTATCCGTCCCGCGTACGGAACGGGAGCTGGCCCGGGAGGTCTGGCTGGCGGGGCCCGAGCGGGTCCGCGGGGCCACCATCGCCGTGGTCCGAAGGCTGCGCCTGGACGTGGCGGGCTTCCTCGCCCAGGACGTCACGCGGCAGGAACGGGTCATCGGCCGACGCAGGTCCGACGCGGCGCCGCTCAGCGGCGGCGGTCCGGCAGCGGCTGTCGACCTGGGAGCGAAAACGCCGGACGGCAGGTACCTCGTCCCGCTGATGTCACATGTCCGGCGGGCCCATCCGGCCGCGACCGGGAGCGGGCTGATGCTGCGCCGCGGCTACAGCTTCTCCAACGGGCCCGTCGACCAGGGCCTGCTGTTCATTGCCTTCCAGCGGGAGCTGCGGACGTACGTGGAGACCCAGCGGCGGCTGGACGACGGCGACGAGCTGTCCACCTTCGCCACGGCGACCGCTTCCGGCACCTTCCTGGTGCTGCCCGGGTTCTCGGCGCAGCGCCCGCTGGGCTCTTCGCTGTTCGCCTGACGGCCGGGCCTTCGCAGCAGCGCCGGGAGGAACCCGTCGTCGGGCCCTCCCGGTCTGCCGGTGCGGTGTGCGTCAAGCGGTCATGAGGCCGAGCCGGTCCGAGGCCATCGGGTCAGCTGGCGACCCACAGGCCCGCGTCGATGTCGTGGTTGACCGTGCCGGGCGGGCCGGTGGTGACGTCCGCCGTGGCGGTGTCCGCCAGGGGGTTGCCGCCGGCCGGCACCGCGTCGGAGTTGGTCGCCTGGTTGAGGCCGATGTTCGCGGTCCACCACAGATCCTGCGCCTCGTAGTCGATGGTCGTGTCGGCCGTCGACTTGTCGAACTCCAGCGTGTACTGGGTGTTGGGGCGCAGGCCGTCGCGGTGGTCGAAGTAGTACTCGCCCTTGGCGTCGGTCTTCTTGCGCGCGATCTCCTGGCCATTCGCGTCGCGCAGGATCACCGTCACACCGGGGATGCCCGCGGTTTCGTCGTAGCTCTGGGTGCCGTCGGCCTTGTCGCGCCACACCCGGTTGCCGATCTGGACCGGCGGCTCGTCGCAGAGCAGCTCCAGGTCGCCGAGGCCGTTGGCCTTGCCGAAGCCGCCGTCGTTGGCGTAGGCGAGGCCGAGCCCCTGCAGTGACGGGTCGGCGCCGCGGTCCCCCTGCCAGCGGTCGAAGAAGCCGACACCGGTGGAGGTGATCGTCCGGACCGGGTCCATCACGGTGGCGGCGAGGCGGTCACCGCCGAGCGGCAGCGCCAGGGCGCCCTGCACGGTCTCCAGGTGGCCGGCCCCCGTGTACCACTCGTCACCCTTGTAGAACTCGCTGCCGGTGCGCGGGCAGGCCGCGCCGCCCTCCCACTCGTACGTGCCGGTGGTCGTGCGGCAGACCCTGTAGAGGTCGCCGCCGGTCGCGATGCTCTCGATGATGTTCGCCTTGGCCGGGTTGGCGTTGGGGATGACCAGCCCGGACTGGTCGCCCATGCGGTCACGGAAACCCAGGACCAGCGAACCGTCGCGCTCGAACTCGATGTCGCTGAGCATCGGCTGCGGGTAGGCCCACTGCCCGTTGCCGCCGTCGGGGAACTGCGTCAGGTCGTCCTGGGTCCACGGCTTCCAGTTGCCCGGGGTGGGGTCGACGGCGGGATCGCGCGGGAAGTCCAGCGGCTCGTCGACGATCGGCGCGGAGCCGAACGTGCCGGTGGCCGGGTCGAACGTCCAGACCACGGCCCGCAGTTGGCTGACGTCCTGGGTGCTCTGCGCGGAGCAGACGCCGCCCACGTGCAGGACCCGGTCGCGCATGCCCAGGCCCATCGGCCGCCAGTCGGCCGCCGGGGTGCAGGCGGAGTCCGGGATGGGCAGCGGTGCGCCGACGGGCGCCGCCGTGGCGGTGTCGTAGGTGTAGAGGCTGCGGTCCTTCATGTTGACGACGTAGAGCCGGGAGCCGTCGGCCGAGATCTCGATGTCGCCGAGCGATTCCTGTCCCACCACGGCTGCGAAGTCCGCGTCCACGCGGTCCGCCTGGTTATGGGGGGTGTTACCGGCGTTCGGCACGGTGGCGAACAGGGTGGTCGCGCCGGTGTTCCGGTCCGTCACGTAGATGGCGCCCTGACGATTACCGGGGCCGGGGCCGTAGTCGCCGTGCCGTTTGGCGTACGCGCCGGTGAAGATGCGCCGGGTCTTCTTGTCGTACGCCACGCCGTACGTGGTGCCGGTCTGGGTGCCGTTGGCGAGCACCGTGGGGTTGTTGGGGTTGCCCTGGGTGTCGCCGCGGGAGGTGTAGGGGAAGGACACCAGGGTCTTGCCGTTGGGCTTGGTGGCGGCCTGCTGGCAGGGTGTGGCCAGGTCCGGGTCGTCCTGGCAGTAGTCGTCCGGGTTCCACACCCCGAAGTCGAGGGTGGCGTCCTTGCCGTTCCTCAGGTCGACGTAGCCGAGGTGCGACGAGAGCCCGGGTCCCGCGAAGGACGGCTGGAGGAAGCCCTGCCCGGTGGCGGGATCGTACTTGTCGGCCCAGTCCAGCAGTTCGACCCTGTACCGCCCGGGGGAATTGGTCCACGTGGTGGTGTCGATCTCAACGGTGCCGTCGGGGCCGATCGGGTAGGTCCGGCACGGGCGGGTGAGCCGCTCGCAGAGCCTGACCGTCCCCGGGCCGTGCGGCACCTGGATGTTCGGGTTCCGGTCGCCCTTGGCGGCGAAGTCCCGTAGCAGGTTGATGGTCAGCTTGCCCTCGCCCGGCGCGGCACCGGCGGGCCCCGGAGTCCCCGTCACGGCGAGCGCGCAGGCCAGCGCGAACGCTCCCAACCACTTTGTCTTCCTGATCACGTACATCCCCATGCTTGTCGGAAGTGCGGGGCGACGGCCGTGGACCACTGCCAGTGCCAGGGCAGCCCGGCGGGCACGCTGATCTGGGCGCGACCATCGCTCATGATCACAGAGTAGTCACTTGATCGCGGAGCGTGTGTACATGTTGGGGCCGGGTGACCGGGGCCGGCGCCTCGTGCCCAAGGTTTCTGTGGGGGTGCGAAGACCGCGGCGGTCAACTCCCGCTTGAGCGCGTCGAAGGCCGGCAGCCGGCTCTCCGGCACGGCCGTCCGCAGCGAGGAATCCCTGATTGGCTCCCAAGGCAGGGGCAAACGCCGGTCAGGTCTCCTCCGGCTCCGTCAGTACTTCGTGCACAAGTGGATCGGAGTGAGGGCCCCTGCGGATCTTGTCGGCGTCGATGTAGTACGGGCCCTCGGTCGTCTCCGACGTGAGCTTGTAGCACTCCTCGCCGGTCGCCGCGGCGGCAGCGCCCTTGCCCTTCTCCTCCCCGGCCGACGCCGTGGTGGCGACCACCGCACCGATTCCGGCGGCAGCCACTGCCGCGCCGCCCGCGAGGATGACCCGGCGCCGCGACATGTTCCGCTTGTGAGCCGGTGGCGTACGGGTCAGGCCTGGGCCGCGTGCGAGACGAAGCCGACCCAGGCTGCGGGGGAGAGGGCGAGCTGGGGGCCCTGCTTGTCCTTGGAGTCCCGGACGTGGACGGTGGTGGGGCAGGTGGCGACCTCGACACAGTCGCCGTCGCCGCTGCTGCTGTAGCTGGACTTGTGCCAGGAGAGGGCGACTTCGACGCAGTCGTCGCCCGAACCGCCGCTGTAGCTGCTCTTGAACCAGTCCAGTTCGGTGGTGCTCATAGCGCTCCTCGCATCCGCTGCAGCAGGCTCACGGAGTCTTCCAGGGAGAGAGCCTGTGAGCGCATCCTGGCATACCGCATCTGGAGCACGCTGACCTCTTTTGCGTCGGAGATGAGCAGGCCCCCGCGCTGGCCCTCGTTGTAGGCGAACCATCGGTTCTCGGGTGTCTCCAGCAACTGCATTGGGCCCGCCAGCCCAGCATGCGTCTCCCGCACCAACGGCATGACCTGGATCTCAATGTTCCGCTGCTCGGCGAGGCCGAGGACGTGGTCGATGAGGTCGACAGTGACCTGCAAGCCGCCCGTGCGCCGTTTGAACAAATGCTCTTCGACGATGAAGCTGTACGCGGTGTTCGGCCGCTCCCGCAGCAGCCGCTGCCGTTCCGCCCGCGCCACCAGCTGGGCTTCGATCTCCTCGTCTCGCAGCGGCGGGAGCCGATCGGCGAACAGCGTCCGCGCGTACGCCTCCGTCTGTAACAGGCCAGGAATCAGACGGCATTCGTACGTGTACAACGTGATCGCCGTCTTCTCCATCCGCGCCCACTTCCGGAACCACGACGCCAACCCCGGCTGCCGCGACAAATGCTGCGCGGCCCTCCGCAGCGCCCCCGTATTGCCCAGCGCCGCCTCCGCCAGCTCCACGAACTCGTCGTCCGGCATACGTCGCCCCAGCTCGACCGACGTCACCGTGTGCTTGGAGAACCGCACCAGTGCCGCGAACTCCTCCCGGCTGAGCCCCGCGTGCTCGCGCAGCGCCTGGACCACCGCGCCGAACGTCCGCAGACTGTCCGAGGACTCCGGTTCCACACCGTCCGTCATGTCCGGCCACCTCCCGCGCACCGCGCACCCGCTCCGCTGCCCACTCCCAACCGGCCTATCGTTACGGTCAGTTACGCGTACTGTCCACTCCGCGTGCATGTACGCTGACGCCGCGTACACGGGTCCTGCCTGGAGAAACGGGTCCGGCGCACGCCACATTGGGCCCATGACGTCCCCCAGCACCCACCAACCGCCCGTCACCGTACGTGTGTTCACCCAGCGGTTCAGCTCAACCCCGCGCGGCGCCCGGCTCGCCCGGCACCTCGCGCTCCATCAGCTGGACAGCTGGGGCATCCAGCACGGGACCGAGGCGTCCGACACGGCCGCCGTGCTCGTCGCCGAGCTGGCAGCGAACGCGGTGACCCACGGCCGCGTACCGGGCAGGGACTTCGAGTTGCGGCTTGCCCACATCCCGCCCATGCTCTGCATCGAGGTCTCCGACACCCGCGGCGAGCGCCGCCCGCCCGGCCCCGGGGAGGTCGCCGAGCCGCCGACCGGTTCGGAGAGCGGCCGGGGACTGGTGCTGGTGGCTGCGCTCGCCGACCGGTGGACGGTGCTCGACCGCGTACCCATCGGAAAGACCGTCCGCGCGGAACTGGACCTGCCGTGCCGCTGATCAGGCCTGCCCGGACAGGGCGGCTACCGAGGTAGTCGCGCCACCGCCCACTTCGCCTCCTGCGCCAGCGGCCCGAGCGCCTTGCGGGACGGCTCGGCGATCTCCTTGAGCAGCGTCCTGCCGTGGGACATGGCCTCGCGGGCGAGGCTCGCGTCGCCCGTTTCGGCGGCGGCGAGGGCGAGGAGGAGGTACTCCTCGGTGATGAGTCCGCCGAAGCGGCGTCGGCGCCGCCAGTCCGGCACCGCGTCTTGGTCCTCGGCGGCGGGCGATTGGAGACCGAGGTCCAGCTCAAGCTGATCAGGACCGGTACCGGTGCCGGTACCGGGAGCCGGACCATGATCGGAGGCGGAGGCGGAGGCGGAGGCGGAGGCGGAGGTGGCCGGGGTCGGCTCCAGGGCGCCGACGACGCGTTCCAGCGTCCGGCAGGCCCCGGAAAGGTTTCCCGCGCTCCGCTCGTACGCGGCCAGCGCCAGGCCCGCCGAGGCCCGGCCCCATGCCGTGTCCTGCAGCGATGTGACATTGTACTGTGCACGCGCGGCCTGGCCGAACTCGCCGAGCAGCGCCAGCTCCGCGGCTGTCCCACGTAGCCGAGGCGCGTCAGGACCGGTGTCGTCCAGCATCCGGATCAGGGCGGCGCGCGCATGCTCGGTACGGCCCTGGCGGCGGGCCAGCGCCACCCACGTCAACTCCGGTGCGGCGGAAGGGTCCTCGCCGAAGCGCTCCGCGTCGAGCTCGCGCGCCCACTCGGCCAGAGCCACCGGCTCCTCAGGGAGCTCCCGCAGCGCCCCGCGCAGCAGCGGAACGTCGTCGGCCGACCCGTACCTGCCGACCAGCACTGCCGCGAGGCGAAGCTCGTCGCCGTATCCCGTGTCGGTCGCCTCGCGTTCCAGCAAGTGCCGCAGCAACGGGAGATCGCTGTCCTGGCGGTCGTACTGGGCGGCCCGCAGCACCGTCGCCCGGCGGACGGCATCAGCGGCCACCTCGTCCCAGGCCCCGCGGCCCGCCACCCGCATCCGCGCCAGGTCCGCGCGGCCCGGGGCGAGGACCGTTTCCCGGAGCGGGGTCCGCGGATGCGGGTCGAGCAACTCGTACGCCAGCAACTCGTCGGTATTCAGGAGCAGATGCTCCGGCTCGGTCCGCAGCAGTGCGCGGTGGAACATGGTGAACAGCTCCAGGGTGGAGCGCTCAGGGAGACCGAGTGCCGTGCGCAGCTCGGTCCGGCGGTCGTCCAGATCCGTCATGAACTCCTGGAGTTCGTTCTCGCTCGCCGCGACGGCGGCAAGAATCGCCTCCTCGCCATCGGCCGGGGACAGCCCCGTGTGGTCGCGCCAGTCCGGCAGCCCGATCACAATCTCCAGGGCCTCACTCACGCTGCCCCCGATCAGCCCGGCAGTTCCCTCCGACGACGCGTACAGCACCGGTCCGTCAGCTCCGCCGCACACGAAGTACGTGCCACCGGCGCCGTCCCCGGCCATCGGCTCCAGCGACGCACCCGAGGCCAGGCACACCGCCTCCCCGTGCTCCGCGCGGTCCAGGTCGAACTCGAAGGGATACGCGGCGGCCATCTCGGCGAGGCGCGGCTGCTCGCGGAGCAGCCGGAGTACGGGGTCGGTCATGGCCCCGTACGTTACGCGGGCCGCAGCGCCTGGCTTCCGGCCTGCCCGCTCAATCCATCAATCCATCCGGAGCAAGTGATCAGCGGGGAGCCGCAAGTTGGCGCTGGTACCGGACACCGGGGCGCCCGTCGATCCTGATGGCCTCCACGGCGGCGAACCCGTTACGTGCGAGCACGGTCATGGAGGCCTGATTGTCGAGGGTGGTGACCGCCCTGAGAGCGGACAGCCGGTAGGACGTGGCGGCGAGGCGGCACACCTCCGCGACGGCGGCGGTCGCGACGCCCTGGCCTGCGGCCCGCTCGCCGATCCGATAGCCGAGTTCAGCGGCGCCTGCTTCGACGTCCACGAGATTGACGCGGCCGACCAGATCCCCCTGTTCGTCGATGACGACGTGGAAGTGACACAGACCGGCGTCCTGCTCGGTGAGCCGGGCACGGTGACGGGAGGCGAACTCGGCGAAGTACGCGTCCCCCCGATCCGGCACGGACCGCGCGAAGTACTCCCGGTTCTCCCGCTCGAAAGCCAGCAGGGCGAGGGCGTGGTCACTCCGGAGCTGCTCCAACGTCACCATGCGCGGCAGCATAGGTCGCGATGATCGCGCCCGGCCGCAGCCGGGGTTGTCGCCCCACAAGTCCGACGTCGAGAAGTCCGACGTCGAGCGGACCACCGAATCCGGTGACCGTGCGTTATGCCGGCTGCAGCAGATCCCAGCGGTTGCCGTACAGGTCCTCGAAGACGGCCACCGTGCCGTACGGCTCATGGCGCGGCTGCTCCAGGAAGCGCACTCCCGCCGCTGTCATGCGCGCGTGGTCGCGGGCGAAGTCGTCGGTGTGCAGGAAGAACCCGACCCGGCCGCCGGTCTGCGCGCCCACGCTCGCTTCCTGCTCCGCGCCCTTGGCGCGGGCGAGCAGCAGATCGGTACCGCTGTCGGCGCCGCCGGGGCGGACGACCACCCACCGAGACCCGTCGCCCCGGTCCGTGTCCTCGACGAGCGTGAAGCCGAGGGCGTCCCTGTAGAAGGCGATGGCCTCGTCGTAGTCGCGCACGACCAGCGCGATCAGGGCGATGCGGGGCAGGGGCGCGGCGGACATCGGTTCTCCTTGCTGACGGGCGCGCCCAGTATCGCCGACGCCGTGCACAATGCCTCGCATGGACCCGTCGATCGAGCAGCTCACCGACCGCGCCCGGCGCCTCGCCCAGCCCGGTACGCGCCGGATCCTCGGGATCGCGGGGGCGCCCGGCGCGGGCAAGTCCACCCTCGCCGAGGAGCTGGCGACGCGTCTCGGCGGGCGCGCCGTCCTCGTACCCATGGACGGGTTCCACCTCGCCCAGGCCGAGTTGGAACGGCTCGGACGGGCGGACCGCAAGGGTGCTCCCGACACGTTCGACGCCGCCGGGTACGCGGCGCTGCTCGCCCGGCTGCGCGCGCCCGAGGCGGGGACGACGGTGTACGCGCCCGCTTTCGACCGCGGGCTGGAGGAGCCGGTCGCGGGCAGTATCGCCGTCGCTCCGGACGTCCCACTCGTCGTCACCGAGGGCAACTACCTGCTGCACGACGAGGGGCCCTGGGCGGGGATCCGCGCGCTTCTCGACGAGGTGTGGTTCCTGCGGCTGGACGACGAGATGCGGGTGCCCCGGCTCGTCGACCGTCATGTGCGCTTCGGCAAGGAACGTGCGTACGCCGAGCGCTGGGTCAGGGACTCCGACGAGGCCAACGCCCGCCTGGTGGACCGCGGCAGGCACCGCGCGCACCTCACCGTCCGGATGGACCTCGACTAGCCAGAGTCCGGATGGACTCCGGCCAGCCAGGTTCCGTCCGGCCGACTCCGAGCGGAGCAGGACTACGAACGCCCGCTCTGCGATGTCGGCCACACGCGGACACGACAACTGGTCGGTCACCGCCGAAGTGCCGCTTCCCTCACCTGGCGAGGTCTGGACCGTCGGCGCCATCAGGTGCAGGTGATCGTGGCCGCCTCCCAGGCCCGTCAGCAGCGCACGCTGGAGCCGGGCCAGGAGCTGGACGTGCAGGAGCCGGGTATGCGGACGGGCCGCCTGCCCTGCATTTACTTCGTGAGCGTGAGCAGCAGAGCGATCACCACGACTCCTACTCCGATCGCAGCCCCCAGTATGGGGTTGAGGTACGCGACGTAGGTGATCAGTCCGCCGACGGTGAGCGCGAGCCCAGTTCGAGTGTCCATGCCTATAGCGACCGCTTGCAGGCAGGGAAATTTCGCGAGGGAGATCTTGGATCGCGATGAAAAGAGTCTGCGGCTTAGCCGTCCTATCTGTGTCCGGGATGCATACCCGGCCATTGAAGGGATGGCGATGGTAAGGAACTCAGGGTGGGTGGGCGGGTCCGCTAGGCCCCGTGATCGCCTCTCGCCGGCGCTGGAAGCACAGCTCTACGAGGCGCTGAGGGAGATCAGGCCCCGCGTGCTCCGCGCGGTCACCCGGATGACGCGGGACTACCACTTGGCCGAGGACATCACTCAGGAGACGTGCCTGGCCGTCTTCATGGAGTTCAAGAAGGGCACCGTCTTCCAGAAGCCAGTGATCGTCTTCGCGATGGTCGTGGCCCGGAACAAGGTCTACAGCCACTTCAGCCTGATGCGAACCCGGATGGAACAGCCGTCGGGCGAGTTCGCCGATTCCACCGCTGGGATGCTGTGCGACCGAGCCGATGGGCTCGTGTACCTGGAGCTGTTGGCCGCGGTCAGGGCGGCAATCCGCGACGAGCGACAGGCGAAGATCTGGGAGCTCAAGCATGTATGGGGCCTCAAGGGGACCGAAATCGCGGCACACTTTGACATTTCCTCAGCCACGGTGACCCGCGAGCTCCAGAGGGCCGAGGCCAAGGCGAAGCGGAGCCACTCCGCCGGAGGTGAGTAGAGCGCGTCTCGGGATCACGGTCGTCGTCCTCCACCGCGAGCCCGTGATCCTCGGGTCGGGGTCTACTCACCACCCCGAGAAGGAAGGGGAAGGAACGAAATGATGATGACTGTAGACGGCTCCTCTCCGCACGAGAGGATGCTGGCGTACCTGCGAGAGGGGGACGCCCTCATCCCTCCAGAGCTGGACCGAGCGACGGACTGGGTCGGACTCTTCGGCCAGCTCGCCGAAGCGGCGGATCGTGCCGAGCCGGAGGCGACGCCGACGAACCTTGCGGACGGCGGAGTCGAGCACTGGGCCGGAACACCTTCTGGCTCAACGGCGTGGTAGGCGAAGGGAAGGCGGAATGTCTGCTAGCGCCATGGTCGCCGAGTTCATCGCTTCATACGGGGGTTTCGGCTCAATCGCGATGCTTGTATCGCTGATGAGCCTTGGGGGGAACTACGGAGTGCGCCAGCGAGTCGGGGGGCTCTGAGCAGCGCTCTGAAGGGAATCCAGGAGTGCCCGCTGGCTGCGGTCCAGAGCCAGCGGGCACTTCTGCGTCTACTCGTACTTACTCGCCGGCACAGCGGTGGCCGTACCTCGACGAAGAGCGCGCCGGTGGTTTGACATTGACGTTGCGTCAACTTCTAGCCTCGGGGCCATGTCGATCACTGTTCTTGACACCTGCTCCGCCATGAGGCGGATCCTGCTGGCCCCGGTCGCGGACCGCGTTGACCTGCTGCGTTCGATGCTGGAGCCCACCAGGGGCATGTACCGCTACTACCCCGGCGAGGTCGACCTGGTGGCCATGCACCTCGAAGCGTCCGGGTTCCCCATCGACCGCGACGAGGAGCGTTGCCTCGACGCGCTCGAAACCCTGGCGGCGGCCGGAGCCTGGGAGCGGATGCAACGCGCCCTCGACGACGCTCTCACCGTACTGCTGGAGGCGACGCCGGGGCTGGGGGCCCCGGACATCACCGTGCTGTTCGTGCTCGGCGATCCGGGTGACGAGCACTTCATGGGTCCCTGCCAAGGAGTGACCGGGTTCGGCGGCATCTCGGGCCACATCGTGATCACGCTCTGGCCCTTCCCCGAGAACGTGGAGCGGCTGGAGGCCACCGCCGTGCACGAACTCCACCACAACCTGCGGTTCGGCCCGGGCGGGGTTGTGTGGGACCCGATGACCGTCACGGTCGGCGATCACATCGTCTCCGAGGGCCTGGCCGACGCCTTCGCCGGACAGCTCTATGGCAACGAGCTCGGCCCCACCCGCATCGGCCTGCCGCACCTGCACGACGACGAGATCTTCGGCAAGGTGCTCACCGGGCTCGACGTGACAGGCATGCAGAATTTCACTGCCTGGGTGCACGGCGACCCCAGCGCCGAGCGCTTCGGCCTCACTCCGGTGGGACTGCCGATGGGCGCCGGGTACGCCGCGGGCAACAGGCTGGTCGACACCTACCTGGCGGCGACCGGGCAGACGGCGGCGCAGGCCCTGCACGCCGACAGCTCGGAGATCATCGCCGCAACGCTCCGCCGCGGGTAACACCGGAACGACGGAGTGGACGATCCAGGAACTCGTCGACGAGGCCGGCATCACCAGCCGCACCCTGCGTCACTCCGACCGTGTCGGGCTCTTGGCCCCGTCCCGGGTCGGCGCGCACGGGTACTGCTACTACGACCCGGGCGCGGTCGCCCGGCTCCCGAAGGACCACACCCCGCGCTTCATTCTCGTCCCCCGGGCCGCAGCGGCCCGTCAGCCGCGGCCCGGTGCCGGCTCCGGCTCGGGGAGAAGCGCTGCCGCGCGGCGGGGGAGCAGCAGCGGGGTCGCCAGCAGGAGCACGCCGGCCAGGCCGATGGCCGTACGCGGGCCGAGCAGGCTGCCCAGCACGCCCCAGACGGCCGTCAGGAGCGCGGTCGAGGCCTTGGTCGTCACCGACCAGGCGGTCAGCGTGCGGGCGACCCGGTCGGTCGCGGTGCGCTCGAGGCGGTAGGTGGCGTAGACGGGGTTGAAGACCCCGCAGCAGAAGATGAGCCCGAGCTCGACGCCCATCACCAGCAGCAGCCCTCCGGTATTCGGCCCCAGGAAGGCCAGGCCGACGGGCCAGAGCGCGCGCAGCACCCCGGCCACGATGAGGACCTGGTGCTGTCCGAACCGGGTGACGAGCGGTCGGGCCAGCCGCGAACCGAGGAGCCCGCCGATCGAGGGCGCGGCGAAGGCGAGGCCGTACTGCCACGGTGCGAACCCGAGTCGGCCGAGCATCAGGACGGCCAGCAGCGGCTGGGTGGCCATCACCAGGCCGTTGAACAAGGCGGTGTTGAAGAACAGCGGACGCAGCGTCGCGTCGGCGAGGATGTACCGCCAACCGTCGAGCAGGTCCCGGGCCCGCATGCGCGCGGCCTCCCGGCGCTCGGGCCGCGGCTCGTGCCCGCCCGTCGCGCGGATGCCCAGGGCCGAGAGCAGGTAGCTGACCGCGTCGGCCACCACCGTCGCCACCGGACCGAGGAGCCCGATCGCCGCGCCGCCCAGCGGTGGTCCGATGATCGTGGTCGTCCAGGCCGTGGACTCGAATCGGGCGTTGGCGACGAGCAGGTCCTCGGCCGGCAGCAGCGTCTTCAGGTACGCGCCGGAGGCGGCGCGGAAGGTGATGTCGGCCGCCGCGACGACGACCGAGACCAGCAGGAGCTGAAGGAAGGTGAGCACGCCGAGCCCGAACGCGGTGGGGATCGTCAGCAGCGCCGCGAACCGCACCAGGTCCATCGCGATCAGCACCGGCCGCTTGCGGCGGTACTCCACCCACGGGCCGAGCGGCACCGCCACGGCCGCGCCCACCGCAGCCCCCACGGAGGAGAGCGCGGCGACCTCGGCCGGTCCGGCGTGCAGCACCTGGACGGCGATCAGCGGGAACGCGCCGAAGGCGAGCCACGTGCCGAGCGCGCTGGTCCCGTACGCTCCCCAGAGCCACCCGAACTGCCGCCCCAGCCGATGTCCGAGCAGATGTCCGCGCAGATGTCCCAGGCGGTGCCCGCTCTTCATGCCCGATGCCCCTCGCCACTCGCCCGCACAACCGATTCGCGATCGGAAGCATCAAAGCGAGCGCCATACCCAGGGATCAAACAACCGCAGGGCCGCCGACCACAACCATCGGTTGTGCCCATAGGGTGTATCGGCGTGGACCTCGACACCGTCCGGACCTTCGTCGCCGCCGCCGATGCGGGTCGGTTCCAGGAGGCCGCCGCCGAGCTGGCGGTCACCCAGCAGGCCGTCTCCAAACGCATCGCCGCGCTGGAGCGCAACCTCGGCGTGCGGCTGTTCACCCGCACCGCGCGTGGTGCCGAACTCACCATCGACGGGCAGGCGTTCCTGCTCCACGCGCGCGAGCTGCTGCGAGTCGCCGAGCGCGCGGTCGCGTCCGTGCGCCCCGGCCGCCGTCCGCTGCGCGTCGATGTGATCGCCTCGCGCGTCGCGCCGTCGGGCCTGATGCGCGGCTTCCACCGCGCGCACCCCGAGATCGATCTCGACGTGGTGATGCTGTTCGACATCGAGACGGCCATCGCCGCCATCCGGTCCGGTGCGATCGACGCGTCCTTCCGCGCCGTCGCCGCGCCCGGCCGGCCCCTTCCCGAGGGCATCGAGTCCGTCCGGGTGCTCGACGAGCCGCTCCAACTCCTCACCGGCCCCGCCCACGCGCTGGCGGGCGCCCGGTCGGTGACCGTTGCTCAGCTCGCCGGGCACCGGATCTGGATGCCCGGCATCGTCCCCGGTACCGAGTGGGCCGCCTACTACGACGACCTCGTCGCCGAGTTCGGCCTCACCATCGAGGCGACCGGCCCCAACTTCGGCTCCGACGCGCTCCTCGACACCGTCGCCGACACCCCGGCCCTGGCCACCTTCATGGGCGAGCAGACCCGCCTCGTCTGGCCCGCCAACCACGGCCTGCGCCGCATCCCGGTGACCGACCCGATGCCCGTCTACCCGCACTCGCTCCTCTGGCACCGCGACAACCCCCACCCAGCGCTGGCCACCCTCCGCGCCCACCTCGCCGCCACAGCGACCGGCCACGACGCCGCCGGGACCTGGGCACCGGGCTGGGTGATTCCGCGCTGAGCGCAGCCGCGTCCACGATCATCGTGGCCGGACCGACGGACGGCGACTCGGGGGCAGGCGTGGCCATCGGCACACTCAGGCGCCTACGGCCCGCGTTCCGCGAGCTTCTTCAGCGTGAGCAGCTGCTTTCGCATCATCACGAGATCGCCCCAGGCCAGAAGTCTGCGCTGCACCCGATGGATCAGCTTGCGCCGTTTCTCGACATCGACCGCGACGACCAACCGGCAGCCCTGTGCCGTCGGTTCGATCATGTAGGTGACCGCCATGCGTCCGTACCGACGCGCGTCACCCTCCGGAAGCACCACGGTGATGTGCCGGTCGTTCACGAACTGGGTGATACGGAACACCAGGAACGGCTGCCCGACTTCGAGGGGTACAACGTTCTCCGGCAACCGGTCGGGGCTCTTGCGACCTCGGAAGTCGATCCAGTCGTAGCTGTAGGGCGCTTCCCGCAATTGCTCGAGCCACCGAAAGGCCAGCTCGGCCGGAGCGGCCACGTCCACGGCTCGGGCCCAGCGTTCGTACGGAGCGTTCATCAGGTCGTCACAGGGGTAGCCTGCCTGCTTCTCCTGTGCGGTGGCACCCCACACTGTTCCGGTCAGCTCCATACGTGGAGCCTACGACGTGCGCAGGCGCCCGCCGCTTCCGGCCCTCGAAGCCGACGGCTCCGGCGTATCGGACCTGGTCGCGGGCGGAGTTGGTCGTGGAGTTCCGCACCGGTGGAAGCCATGGCTCGCGTCGCGCCCCGGGCCGGCGGTGCGGCCAGTGGTCTCGCCTGCTCACGAGGCGGAGACACCGGCCGCGACGGCAGGCCTCCTGTAACGTCCGCCCGATGGGGGACACGTTGGGCACGGTCGAGCGGATCTGGCGCTATCCGATCAAATCGACGGGCGGTGAGCGGCTGGAGCGAGCGGACGTCGACGTCCGGGGCATGGTCGGCGACCGCCTGTACGCGGTGCGCGACGCGGAGGGCGGGATCGGCTCGGGGAAGAACACCCGCCGCTTCCGGCGGATGACCGGCCTGCTGGAGCTGCACTCCCGCTACGCCGACGGGGCCGAGGAGCCCGAGTTGCTGGACCCGCACGGCGCGGCCGTGCCGGATCCCACCGCCTATCTGCGCCATTACCTCGGCCGCGACGATGTCGAAGTCGCCCGGGAGGGAACGGTTTCCCACTTCGACCAGCTTCCTCTGAGCGTCCTGACGACCGCCACCCTCGACTGGGTACGCGCGGCCGTCCCCGGCGTTCCGGTCGACGAGCGCCGCTTCCGGCCGAACCTGCTCGTGCGGACCCCGCCGGGCACACGTCCGTTCGTCGAGGACGAGTGGTTCGGGAACAAGGCCCGGATCGGCGATGCGCTGTGCGTGGAGTTCGTGCGCTCCAGCGAGCGTTGCGTGATGACCAACCAGGCTCAGCAGGATCTGCCCCACTCTCCGCTGGTGCTGCGGGCCATCGCGGAAGCGCATGACAACCGCCTGGATGCACTGGCCACGGTCGCGGTGCCGGGCCCGGTGCGGCTCGGGGACGCCGTCACTCCGATCTAGCTGCTTGCCCGCTAGTCGGTCTCGGTGGCCGCCAGCACGGCGATCCGTGTCCGGCTGGGGTCGAGCACGGCGAAGGCGCAGTCCGTGAGGTCACCGTGGAACCAGTTGCTGGTGCGGCGCGCTGCGGCGAAGCGCAGCCAGCGGTGTTCGTAGGCCCTGCGTACGGCGTCGTGGTGCGAGACATCGGGGTCGAGGTCCATGAGCGCGTACAGGCTGCGCCACGTGAGCAGTCTGCTGTACGCGCCTTCGTGGCCCTCGCCCCACAGCCCGCCCGAGAACGCGGCGACGAGGAGATCGCCGGCGATGTCGTCGGCGGTGGTGTGCACGGCGGTGAGGGTGTCCCGGGTGAGGTTGTGCAGGCAGGGCGCGTCGAGTTCGGCGAGCAGCGCGGAGTTGAAGTCGGCGGGGTCGAGTGGCTGCGGCAGGGTGTAGAACACGGCCTCGGATTGCGCCAGTTCGGCGAACGGGCCCATCGCCGCGTCGGCGCGCAGGGCGTCCGGGGACTGCCGGGCGGTGCGGCCGGCGCGGGCGCCGGACTCGGTCGGAGGTATCTCCGCGAACCGGGCCCGCAGTTCGGCCGGGCTCATGGAGCCGAGGATGCCGCCCTGCATCACCGCAGCGCTGCGCATGGCGTTTTCGAAGTACAGAGAGGTGAGCGGAAGCCAGGCGAGGGGATGTCCGAGGTCGCGCAGACGCGCGCCGTACGACACGTAGGGCTCGTCGTCGAGCCCCCAGCGCAGGGCCATCTCCTGCAGCAGACAGGCACGGAACTCCGTCGCCGGGTCGTCCAGGTCCGTAGGCGGGTGTGCGAAGTGAGGCCCCAGGGCCACCGTGCTCGGGCGCTGCACCAGCTGCCAGGCGATCCGCCGCATCGGCCCGCGCCCGCCCTCCGGGCCTTCGGCGCGCGCCAGGTGCTCCGCGAGGCGGACCGCCCAGTCAGTGGCGGCCTGCGAGTGATGCTCGGTCAGTACCGTGGCGAGCTTCAGGATGGCGCCGTTGCCCTCGGAGGCCCGGGCCGGATCGGTGGCCAGGTCGTAGAGGCGCTCGGGGTCGGTGACGGCATGGACCTTGAGCGAGGCGTCATTGGGGAGTCCAGGCGGTACCGGCATACGGGCACCCTATGCGGCGCCCCGGCACGTACCCGGCGGGCGTCCGGCAGCCCCTGTCCCATGCGGCCCGGACCCGGCGACCGGCGCACGTCCTGCCTGTCCGGCCGGATCCAGGGCCTACCGTGCTTCCGCTTCCTGGATCACGCATCCGTTGCCGTTCCGGCTCGTTCGGGGCTTGACCGGAGTGAGCCAGGCGAAGGCCAGCACGGCGAGAACCTCGAATCCGGCAGCGGTCAGGAGCGCACCGGAAAGCGACCAGGTGGCGACCGGCCCGGCAATACCCGCACCGAGCGCGAATCCGGTGATCTTCAGACTGGCGCCCGTGGTGAAGATCTGGCCGCGCAGATGCGCGGGGGCTTCGCGATGACGCACCGCGAACAAGGCCGTGAGCAGGGGCCCTTCACCCACTCCGGCGATCAGCATGGCGGCGATCAGAAGAGCCGGCCGGCCGGTCGCAGCGAGGACGAGAGCGGCAGCCAGGACGACGATGCTGCACCAGATGATGGTGTCCGGGCGCATCACGTGCGGGTGGCGGGAGAGCACCGTGTTGGTCACCAGCGCCGAGGCGGAGATGCCGGACAGGAGGATCGCCCCGTGGCCGGCGCCGCCGAGAACCTGCTCTCCGAGCAAGGGACTGCACACGGTCAACATGCCTGTGCCCACACACGAGATCACCGAGGCGGCGGTCGCGCGGGCGAGGGAGCCGGCGCGGAGAACGGTACGGAATCCGGCAGTGAGGCCGGCGACGACCGATGTGGCCGGCGGGGTCTGCGCCGGACCTCGGTCTGCGGGCAGCGCCCAGGCGGAGGGCAGCGCGAGGCAGATCAGCGTCATGGACACCACGACGCCGACCGACGCCCCGGACAGTCCCGCGATCGCCCCGGCAAGTGCTGGGCCCACCAGGCTTGCGAGGTTGAACGTCATGGCGTCGAGCGCGTTCGCGCGAGGCAGGGCCTCGGACGGGACGACGTGGGGCAGTTGTGCGGTCCAGCCCCCGGACAGGGCCGGTCCCAGCAGCCCCGCGAACACCGCGATCAGGACCGTGCAGGCGATCGGGAGACGGCCGAGACCAACGAAGATCACCAACAGCGCCGAGGCGTAGAGGGCGAGCGCTCCGGCCAGCAGGCGGCCCGGCCTGGCTGACCTGTCGAGCAACACCCCGAAGACCGGACCGCCGACTGCCGCCGAGATCGTGATTCCCGCCAGCAGCGCCGAGGCCGACGCCGCCGACCCGGTGATCGCGAGCCCCGCCAGCAACAGCGCCGGCCCCGACATCTCGTCCCCGGTGCGGGCGGTTGCCGCCCCGACGAGAAAGGACCACATCGCGTAACGCTTTCTCATGCGGATCACGTTACGTAAGTAACTCAAAACTGCGCTACATGCGTTACATGGCAGTACATTGCCCTTGTGCAGCCCTTGAACGATGACTGGTCGACCCGGCATTCGGTGCTGGCCACCGCCCGGCGCACTGCCGCCCTCATCAATGTCCTGACCGGTGAGAACACGGAATCCGAAGCGGTCGTGGCGGTGCTGCGTGAACACGGCGAGCTCGGCGCCATCAATCTTTCCGCGAGCGATGTCGCAGAGATGCGCGCCGCTGCACTACTGCTGCGTGAGGTCTTCGCCGCCGATCACGTCGACCTCGCCGCGTCCTGTCTGAACCGCCTCCTGCTGGAGAGCGCGGGGCCGGTCCGCCTCACCTCGCACGGAGGTCGCACCCCCTGGCACCCCCACCTCGACAGCGACGACGACGCGCCCTGGGGTGAGTGGTTCCTCGCCTCGTCCTGCATGGCACTGACCGTCCTGATCTGGGATCGCCAGCGCCCGCCCGGCGGCCTCTGTGCATCGCCCAGCTGCCGGAACGTCTACCTCACGCAGGGCAGCGGCCCGGCACGCCGCTACTGTTCCCGCCGATGCGCGACACGGGAAAGAGTGGCAGCCCACCGGCGTTCTCGTCCGTGAGTGCCGTGAGTGCCGTGAGTGCCGTGAGTGCCGTGAGTCCGGCTCCTTCGCCTCAGGCGGACCGGCCCGGGCAGCCGTCGAAGCACTCCCGGGCCTGAAGAGCGCGGCCGGCGGGGAGGTCGGTAGGCTCGAAACCTGAACGCACACAGGATGAGCGGGGGCTGACGTGGGGCTGTTCCGGCGAGGGCCGAAGCGTGACGGGGACGACGCGCCCCGGGACGCGGAGTTCGCCTTCCTCTCGGTGGGCGAAGGCGCGCGCTTCCGCGGGCAGGTCCGGGAAGCGTTCGCCGAGCAGGGCCTGGAAGTCACCGTCTACGCCGACGTCGTCACCGACAGCTCCGGACGGCAGTTCGGACTCGGCAACCTCGCCGCGGTCTGCCACAACGACGAGCGCGGCCCCCGGGTGTGGCCCGACGTCATTCGCCAGCATGTCGGCATGGTGCTGCGCACCATGGATGCCCCGTCCGCGCTGGACACCCTCCCGCCCGACCAGATCCGTGCCCAGCTCTATCCCCGGGTGATCGGCTCGGACGGCCTCGACCGGATGACGTTCAGCTACGCCAGGACACTCGCCCCGGGACTCAGCGAGGTGCTCGCCCTCGACCTGCCCGAGAGCGTCATGATGCTCACCGACGAGGCCCTGGAGCCGCTCGGCGACGTACCGGGGCTGCGGGAGCGCGCCCTGGACAATCTGCGGGGGCTGCCCGTCGAGGCCCACGAGACCGTCAAGGACGCCGGGGGCATGTGCTTCGAGGTGGTCGTCGGCGACTCCTTCTACACCGCCAGCCGGGTCCTCGTGCTGGACGCACTCGTCCGCCAGGTCACCGGGCAGCACATCACCGCGGACGGGGCGCTGGTCGCGCTGCCGTTCCGGCACCAGCTCGCCTTCCACGTCATCCGCGACACCACTGTCATCCCGTCCCTCAACGCCTTGGCCGCGTTCGCCGCGTCCGGCTACGCGGACACGCCCGGGGCGATCACCCCGTACGTCTACTGGTGGCGGGCCGGGACGCTGACCCAGCTCAGCGACCGTGACGAGGACGGCGACGGGCTGCGGATCGTCGTCGGCGAGGACTTCCAGGACCTGCTGGAACGGCTCATCGCCGAGAAGCCGGACCAGGACTGACCACCGACCGGGCCCCGGGGACCGACCGGGCGGAGCGCCCACTCGCGCCGTCCAGGCGGCCCGGGCACCATGAATGTGCTGAGGAGGACGGACCCATGCCCACACCGCCCGCGGCTGTACCGCCCGAACCCTTCACCGCCGACGACTACCGGGCCCGGATGGCCCGGGCCGCCCGGTCCGCCGCCGAGGCCGGGCTCTCCGGCCTCCTCGTGGCCCCCGGCCCCGACCTCGTCCATCTCACCGGCTACCAGCCCGCGGTCACGGAGCGGCTCACCGTCCTGGTGCTCGCCGAGGGCCAGGACCCCGTGCTGGTCGTACCGACGCTGGAGGCCCCCGACGCCCAGCACGCCGCCGGCGCGCCCGCGCTCACGTTCCGCCCCTGGACCGACGGCAAGGACCCGTACGCCGTCACCGCGGCGCTGCTCGAGGGCCGCGGCCGCTTCGGGGTCAGCGACAACGCGTGGGCGATGCATCTGCTGGGCATGCAGCGCGAACTCCCCGGCACGTCGTACGTCTCCCTGACGGACGCCCTGCCCATGCTCCGCGCGGTGAAGGACGCACCCGAGCTGGCCCGGCTGGAGGCGGCGGGCGCGGCCGCCGACGAGGCGTACGGCGAGATCCTCAAGGTCCGCTTCTCCGGCCGCAAGGAGACCGACGTCGCGGCGGACCTCGCCGCTCTGCTCCTGCGGTTCGGCCACTCCCAGGTCGACTTCACGGTCGTCGGCTCCGGCCCGAACGGAGCCAACCCGCACCATGAAGCGGGCGACCGCACCATCGCCCAGGGCGACATGGTCGTCCTCGACTTCGGCGGCCTCAAGCACGGCTACGGCTCCGACACCACCCGCACGGTCCATGTCGGTGAGCCGTCCGCCGAGGAACTGCGCGTCCACGACGTCGTACGCGAGGCCCAGCAGGCCGGATTCGACGCGGTGCGGCCGGGCGCCGCCTGCCAGGACGTCGACCGCGCGGCACGCGCGGTGATCAGCGACGCCGGATACGGTGCGTACTTCATCCACCGGACCGGCCACGGCATCGGCGTCACCACGCATGAACCGCCCTACATGATCGAGGGCGAGGAGCAGCCGCTCGTCCCGGGCATGTGCTTCTCCGTCGAGCCCGGGATCTATCTCCCCGGGCGGTTCGGTGTCCGTATCGAGGACATCGTGACGGTCACGGAGACGGGCGGCCGCCGTTTCAACAACACGCCGCGCGAGATGGCGATCGTGGATTGAAGTGCTCTCCCGCGTGAATGCGGGAGATTCCTGCCTACCTTGCGGTGGCGGGCTTGACGCGACCAGCGCGCCTGGCGACTGCCCTTCCGGCAGCCGGGATGAGCGCGAGGCCCATCCGGTACAGGTGCAAGGTGTTCCGGGCTGCGTTGTGGTCGGCGTTGCCGGTCCATCCGCAGTCGGGGTTCTTGCAGACGAACACGGCCTGGGACTGGCGGCTGCCCGGTGTGGTGAACCCGCAGGCTGAGCAGCGCTGGGAGGTGCCGGGGGCGGGGACCTTGTGCAGGGTGCCACCGTTGCGGGCGGTCTTGTACGTCAGCAGCTCGGCCGTGCGGCCCCACGCTTCGGCACTGATGGAGCGGTCCGGACTTCTGCGCGACGTTCTTCCCGGGGCTCTCCACGGTTCCCTTGGCGCTCTTGACCATGTTCGTGATGGTGAGGGCTTCCACCACGATCACGCTGTACTTCGCGGCGATCTCGGTGGTGGCCTGGTGCTGCCAGTCCAGGTGCCTGCGCTTGGCTCTCGCACGAAGCGCCTGGATCTGGTCATAGGTGGCCCGCAGGCGCCGGGAGGTCTTCTCTCCGCGCTTGCGGAAGGTCCTGCGGTGCGCGGCTCGCTGCTCCAGCCGGAGCAGCTTGGCCTGCTCCTTCTTGGTCAGCCATGCGCCGTGCGTCTTGGTGTCCCCGTCCGACAGGGCCAGGGGCACGGTCACACCGACATCGATGCCGACCTCCGGGCCAGGGTGCGGCTCGGGCTTGGGTTCGAGGGCCTGGACGCGGAAGGCGATGTGCCAGCCGAGGGCGTCCTTGACCAGCCGGGCCCCGGTGATCCGGTTGTCGGCGTTCGCGTCCTTCCCCACGGGTAGGTCCTTGGTCCAGCGGAAGCGGACGCGGCCGATCCTGGGGATGTTGACCATGCCCCAGCGGCGGTGTACGCGGACGATGTTCAGGTCCCGGCCCTGCGGGATGTCCACGGACATCACGGTGCGGAAGCGGGCCTTGAAGTTGGGAGCGTCGGCGCGGCCGTCCCAGCAGTTCTTCGATGCCTGGAAGTACGTCTTGAGTACCGCCTGCGCGGCCTGGGCGGGAAGCACGGCCAGCCAGTCGATCTCCTTGCGGGCCTGGCGTATCGCTGCGTCAGCGGCAGTGAGGGATCTGCGGCCTTTGGGGAGCATCGTCCACCAGTCGTGAAGCAGGTTCCACATCGTGCGGGCGGCGTGTGCCTGGTCGTCGATGAGCCGGATCTGCGCGGGAGTCAGCGCCAGCCGGGCACGGTGCCCGAACTTCCGCTTCACCCACGCGAGTTCACCGCTCACGCGAGCACTCTATCCTTTGGCTTATGTCACCGCGCTGGAACCCAAAACCTGATGTACGCACAGGACGACACGTCATCTACGATCTACATGTCCATTTGGTGTTCGTCACCAAGTACCGTCGCCGGGCATTCACCGACGCCATGCTGACCAGGTGCGAAGAGATCATGCGGGAGGTCTGCGCCGACTTCGAGGCCGAACTGAAGCAGTTCAACGGCGAGGAGGACCATGTGCACCTGCTGGTGCACTACCCGCCCAAGGTCCAGCTCTCCAAGCTGGTCAACTCCCTCAAGGGCGTCTCCTCGCGCTATCTGCGCAAGGAGTACGACGCACATGTACGCCGCTACCTGTGGGGCGGCCGCTTCTGGTCCGGCTCCTACTTCGCCGGGTCCTGCGGCGGGGCACCGCTGACCGTCGTCAAGCAGTACATCGAGAACCAGCAGCGCCCCATGTGAGCGGCCTCCCTGCTTCGCAGTGACACCCCGGCGCTTCGCGCCGGGAGGTCAAGGATGCGCTTCACCTCCCCCGTAAACGGGGGAGCACTGCGCAAGATCAGAGGTAGACGCCGGCGGTTTCCCCTCCCCGCCCCTTCCCGCTGTGACAC
>NZ_JBSGZO010000060.1:0-28886 GCF_053611045.1 Streptomyces sp. NPDC054841
ACCCGCTGCCCCGGTGTTCGAGCCGCGGGGCCGCGAGCCGTTGGAACCAGGGACTCCGGCTCCCCTCAGCCCCGTCCGTACGACACGTGGCCGGACGGGCGGAGGAGGCAACCGGCCACAGCGCCAAAGCACCGCGGAAAGGTCGGGTTGCGCTGTACCTCACGCGGAGACCGCGTGGCCGCCTACTTGGCCGAGGAGAGGCGGCATGATCCCCATTCAGTTGTCAAAGATCCGTCGCTTCCTTCGAGCCCGTTTCACGGAGCCCTCCGGGCGTTGATGCAGGTCAAGCGGCTGTCACCCCGAGATCGAGATAACCATTGCTAACTAGTTTGCACTAGTCTGCTGTGGTGCACAAGCCTTGTGCGGTGATGCGCTCTAGTTCGCTGTGGTGGGTACGCTCAGAGCATGACTGTCACAGGTGGACCCAAGCCGAAAGCGGCGCAGGTCGCGGACGCGCTCCGCGAAGACATCAAGAAGATGAAGCCCGGAGACAAACTCCCGTCGCAGCGAGAGTTGATGGACCGGTTCGGGTTCGCCAGCCAGACCATCCAGAACGGCTTGGCAGCACTCCGCGCCGAGGGACTGATCGTCTCGGCCGGGAACCTCGGGAACTTCGTCAGCGACGGGTCGGCCCCCACCAGCGACGTGCGCGACGACATCAAGGAAATCCGCTCCCAGATTCAGGCGTTGGCTGAACGGGTTGCAGTGCTCGAAGAGCGCTCCACCCCGGATGGTGTGTGATCTGCAACCAGCATGCGAGGGACGGGAGTTGAGACATAAGTGACAACGGGGGGACGACGAAGCAGAGGTGGGGACTTGTCCGGTGACACCCCGCTGTCCCCTTCCCTGTCCCCCCGGCTCGCGGGTGAGACTCGGAGTAGGCACTCGGAGGAGGGCACATGACCGACGACAGGCCCGCATGGGCGCGGCGCATCGCGGCTGAGCGATCGGCACGCGATTGGTCGCAGCGTGAGGCAGTCAGGGCGTTGCGGGCGCACGCTCCCACGGAGCTGCCGGCGGAAGACAGCATGATTCGCCAGTGGAAGCGCTGGGAGTCAGGTCAGATGCCAAACGACTTCTACCAACCGATCATTGCAGCCGTCTTCGGGACCGTGACGCATGCGCTCTTCCCGGCCCCCTCGCGCCGAGATGGAGACAAGGAGATCTTGGCAGCAAGCGGGATGGAGACGCTGGAGATCGTGAGCCGCCTGAACCGGTCCGACGTCGACAACGCCACGCTTGATGCTCTCCGGATCACGACGGATCGGCTCGCCTCGGAGTACCCATTCATGCCGAGCGAACAGCTTCTCATCGAGGGGCGGCAGTGGCTTCGCCGTGTCGTCGAGCTTCACACGAAGAGCCTCACGCTCGCACAGCACCGCGAGGTGCTCGCCTTGTCCGGCTGGCTCGCTCTACTCGTCGGCTGCGTCGAGTACGACACGGGCGACCGTCACGCCGCTGAGTCGACACGCCGCGCTGCCCTCTCTCTCGCGACCGAAGCCGACCACGCAGAGGTGGCCGGGTGGGCGCACGAGATGCGGGCATGGTTCGCTCTCACGACCGGCGACTACCGCGGCGTCATCGCGGCAGCGCAGGCCGGAGCGGACAGAGCGCAGCACCACGGTGTGGCAGTGCAGCTCGCCGCACAGGAAGCCAAGGCGTGGGCGCGGCTCGGGGACCGCCGGCAGGTTGAGGTGGCCCTCGACAAGGGGCGGCGGATGCTCGAAGCGATGCCGCACCCTGAGAACCTGGACAACCACTTTGTAGTGGACCCCGCCAAGTTCGACTTCTACGCGATGGACTGCTATCGCCTGGTCGGTGAGGACAAGCTAGCGCGCACGCTCGCCGAAGAGGTGCTGAGGGCGGGAACAGACTTCGACGGAACCGAGCGCTCACCGATGCGCAACGCGGAAGCACGCGTCACGCTCGGAGTCACGGCGGCACGTGAAGGCGACTTGGAACAGGCACTCACCATGGGAGAACGGGCTCTCGAAGGCGACCGTCAGTCGGTGCCGTCGCTCATCATGACCAGCCGCGAGCTCGCTGCCGAGATGCGGCGCCGGTACAGCTCCGAACCAGCGGCACAGGACTACCTTGCACGGCTCCGCGCACTCGCTGAGCTGAAGCCCGGCTTCCTGCCCCGGTGAGTCGTTCATAGGCAAGCTCACTCAATAGCGCTCCTGGGGACCGCTCCTGCGTCGGCACTCTGACAGTCGCGTGCGGGGACCGACGTGTGAATGTCTACCAGTGAGCGACTCCCCCATTCACGGCATCCGTGCCACAATTTGCACCATCGCCGCTGACGTTGCGCAATTCAGGCATCAAACACCCCATTTGATTCTATAGTTCGCCGACCGCCATTCATTGTACTCAAACAAAGAGTTGATCACGGTTGTCACGGCCGCGATCAAAAATGCCGTCGAAATGCGATCAACCGCCTGACGCGCATATGCCCAATTAGACGTGTGGTCGCCATCCTTGAAGGCAAACATAACAGCCCCTGCAATGAGACAGATTGCGAAGCCGAGCACGGTCACCACAATTAGCTTACCCTCTCGACGTCGGAGCGCTTTCAGATATTGAACCCATCCCAGGCCTGCGACGTGCTCGATACTTCCCTTTTGCAGCTCAATCTCACTGTCTTGCCGACGGATTACAACCTCCGAGGGGTCGAATGAGAACGTTCCGGACAGCCTCTCGACCAGAGCCTCGGCTCCCTCCCGCAGTGCCGACGGCGTTTCAGCAACGAGCCGAACGTTAGCTCTCTTTGGGTTCTCCATGGACACAGTCCCCCAAATTCTGGCCGTGCGATTGATGACGAATTGCGGTGCACCCTGCATCAGCTCGCTCACGGTATTCGGATAGCTTTCGACGATCTCGCGAAGCTTCCTCTGCCCCAATTCATCATTGGCCACGCCCCACCCAATATTTTTGAATACGCCTTCCAGAGCGGCACGATCAAGGTCGCCTGTATCAATGGTCATGAGCAATCGCATAGTGAGGAGCATCGGCGGCACTGCCTCGTAATGGCAACCATTCATCAATTCGTGGGTGTGCCGTTGCTCCACCGGCTGGGTTCCTTCGACCGATGCCGCCTCAGCTCAAGCTCGCCGAAGGGCGATCCAGCTCGTTGGCTCACGTGAGCCCTTACAGCAGCGCGCACTGCGGCACAGTGTCAGACCTGCATGAAGAGCGGAGCGGCGGGGGCCAAACGGGGCAGGACTGCCCGGATAGCGATGGACAAGTGCCGGTAGTGAACGAGCCAGTCAGCGGCTCCGAGACAAGCACCAGGACCCTGATCGCATTCGGGTCGAAGAGGTCCCCCCATCAGATCGAGCGGGAACCACGCGTAAGGACGATCAGCAGGACCGCGCGGTCAGTCGTAGTCCCTGCCACAGAGGGCGCGGTGGTAGCGGAGGTGTGCGTCGTTGATCTGGTGGGCGGAGTGCTGGCGGAGTTCGCCTATGGAGACATCGTCTGCGGTCGTGCGAACTGTGCCGTCGGTGTCGACATAAATCGCGAGTGCATCGAACTGCACGTGGTGGTTCGGGCACAGGACGAGCAGGTTCGAAAGCTTGTCCGGGCCGTTGTGGGGGCGGCCGAGGCCGCGGATGTGGGCGGCCTCACTGTAGGTGCCGAATCGGGTCGGCAGCCGCAAGCCGCAGACCTGGCAGTGGTCGCCGTGCAGTCTTTTCACTGTGGCCGTGAGCTCGGGGTCGCGGACGATGCGAGAAAGGGTCACCGTGCGCCGTGAGGCGGGGTCCAGTTCCGTCTCCTGCCCCTCTATGTCGTCCGGGACGCCACTTGCGCTTTCGTAACCGGCCAGCCCCAACCGCTCCATCAGTGCATGGTGGTCGATGTCGGCAAGGTAGGTCTCCCGTAGGACAGCGACCGCCTGCGACCGCACGAAGGGATCGTCCAGCAGGAGCGCTGCCTGCTCGGTCATGCCGGCCTCAGGGTTGGTCCGGTCGAATGTTGCGGCGTGGGGCTTGGCGGACTGCTCGGGCGAGAGGCCGTGTACATCCCACAGTTGACTCGTCTGCAGGTGCCAGAAAGGGTACTCGGGGGTCACGGAGGACTCGGGAAGACCGAACTCGGTGAGCAGCCCTCCTACTTCGTCGCGGAACTGCCTCCACGGTGCGAGAGGAGGCTTTCCGTTGGCGATTCTGGAGATTCCCCACAGCAAGGCCAGTGGTTTGTGCCTACTGGGTCGGCCGTTTTTCTGGTGGACTTTGAGGTTCCTGAGCATGTCCAGGAGCATGCTTGCGGTCAGCTTCTCCCCCGACCCAGTCGCGCCGGAGGATGCTGAAGCGGTGCCGTCCGGCCGGCGGGGCGCGGGAAACAGTCCCGGCGACTCGCGGCCGTCCTCGGCCGAGTGCGGGCGAGAAACCCGGTCTCCTTCAGAACGGCGTGTCTGCCGGCGCACATCGGGCAGCGCCGCATTTCCGAATTCCACCCAGGCGCGCCATGAAAGCGGAGCGTGCTCGAGCGCATCGGCGGCCGAGAGCCCGGAATTGCCCCGGGCCCCAATCCAAGCCCAGTCGACCCGATTGTCCTCTGCACTCAGGTCCAAGACGGCCAAGTCGTAGCGGTAATTGGGGAAGGGCCTCCCCTTGTCCTCCTGCTCGATCTGCTCGGCGCGCTCAATGACGGCCACGCCACAGAACTCGACGTACCCCTTGGGCGTCTTGTTGCGAGTAACCGCTGCGAAGACCAGCAGCGGTACGGCGAGAGCACGCTGCTTCGCGATGGCGGCCCGATGCTCTGCGAAGGCCTCCAACAGCACCGCGTTGCCCTGCGTGCTTCCCACGGGCACCGTGTGGTCGACTCTATGGTCTCCGAAGTAGCGTACGTGGCCGTTGTCCAGGTCGAACGCGTCGTGCCAGGGAGTCTCGGCCGTCCCAGCCTTCCATGGGCTGGAACGGATCAGGATCGCGGGACGGCGTTGCCCCTCCGGCGCCTTGACCTTGGCGGTCGGGTTGATGCCCTTGCTCAGCTGGATCTGAGCCAGGTTCCGGGAAGCCGTAACGTGGTGGATGTTCCGGTACCCATCGATGACCGGTATCGCCGGGTCCCTGTTCTGGGCAGACCGCAGCACTTCACCGACACGCAGCTGGCTTCCCACCGAGCCTCCCCTGATGGCCTCGCTCTGCGGCACAGATCTTGCCAGGTCTGGGGGCAGCATCGCGATATGGATGCACGTACCGAGGCTGGCCGGAGGTTTTGTGAGGGCAGGTGGAAAGCTGGGCGACCCCAGTTGGCCTGCGACTGGGCCTCGATCGGGCGAGCGGGAGCGGCCGCGCACGGTACGCGATAGAGCCCCATCACAGCAACGTCGTCTCGCCGCATAAACGCAGGTCAGCAGCGGTGTACCAGATCTTCTTGACATGCCCTCCGGAGCCGTGTGCGCAGGTTCGAATCCTGCCGGGGGCACTTCCGGATAGACCTTCTGACCAGCGGAAACGCTGAGCGGGAGGTCTTTTTCCTGTTTGCGCCCCGCGGGGGCTCCACGCCGTTTTGGGTGAGTAGCCATGGGCGTCGACAGGCTCGTGGGTGTGGCACCTCGTAGGACTGCCGCGGCGACGGCAGACCGGGTTCTCGGTCGCCGCGCGTGCTGTGGGCCAGCGGCAGGCCGCACGCGTGACGCTCAGCTGCTGGCAAGGCAGGCAGCTGTGCACACCCAGCGGGCTGCACGAAGTCGAGCCGCCACAATGCCCGTGATGCGTAAGCTGAGCAGGCTCAGGATCGTACGGTGAATACGGGGGAAGGGCAGCATGGACGACCGGCTTCGCGACGGCCATGAACGCCCAGACTCTGAAGCAGCAGTACAACTCGATCACCGACCGCCGAAACAGGATCGCCCACGACGCGGACCTGCTGGACAGCGACCTCAAGCGCCGCCGCCCCATCTCCGACGCGGACGTCACCGACGCGATCGACTGGATCGAGCGGATCGAGCGGATCGCTCTGGCCATCGCCAAGGTGCTGGGCTGACGACACTTCAGGAAGTCGGTGAACCATACCCCCTTGAGCGTGGCGAGGAAGGCCCTGGAGAACATCCCGCGACGGATGCCACTACCTAGGCTGTGTGCCACTACAACCGAGCGCCGGGAGGTTGTCCGGAATGCCCAGGACCACACAGCTGCGTACGTACAGCGTCCGGGACGGCATGCTCGATGAGTGGGTAGAGCGATGGCGAGCGGAAATCGTCCCCCTGCGCCTGGAGTTGGGTTTCACCATCGGCGGGGCGTGGGTGGACCGGGAGCGCAACCAGTTCGTGTGGCTGATCTCCTACGACGGTCCCGAGACTTTCGCGGAGCGCAACGCGCTGTACTGGTCGTCGCCCGAGCGCGAGGCGATGAACCTGGACCCGGACGACTACCTCGTCCACACCGACGACCACACGGTCGAGCAGGTCTACTGACTCACGGCTGGTCGAGCGGCAGCATGTGGTGCCGTCGTTCCTCTTCCGTGAGCGTGCGGAAGACCCGACCCCGCGCGACTGCTTCCAGACGGTCGTAGTCCGGTTCCGCGGCCCACACCCGGGCCGTGCCGTCTGCGGACCCGGTCAGCAGCCGCGCGCTGTCACGGGACCACGCCACCGAGGTCACCTTGTCCTGGTGGACGCCGACCACGGCGACCTCTTCGAAGGTGGCCGCGGACCACACCCGTACGGTGCGGTCGTCGGAACCGGTGGCGACATACCGGCCGTCGGGCGACCAGGCGACGGCGCGGACCCGCCCCTCGTGGCCTTTCAGCACCTCGATGCGGCGCCCCGTGACCGCGTCCCATGCGGCGGCCGTCCAGCCCCCGGCGGCCGTCGCGACGCGCGTCTCGTCCGGGGACCAGGCGGCGTCCTCCACGTAGTTGTCGTGCCCGCGCAGGACGGTGAGTTGCCTGCTCTCGGTGGTGTCCCACAGTCGGCAGGTGCGGTCGTCGGAGCAGCTGGCGAGCAGTCGCCCGCTCGGCGACCAGGCCACGCGCCCCACCCAGTCCTGGTGCTCCGCGAATTTCATCAGCTCAGCGCCGCCCTGCGCCGACAGGACGCGTACGGTGCCGTCGTGCCCGCCGGTGGCGAGCCGCCGACCGTCCGGGGACCAGGCGCACCCTTCGACGACCGCCGCGTGCTGCTCGAAGAGTGTGCGGCCCGCCCCGTCCACGACACGGAGCAGTCCGTCGTTGGTGCTGAGCGCGAGCCGGTCGCCGTGCGGCGAGCAGGCCACACTCCACACCCGGTCCTCCAGTGTGACCACGGGCCCGGCAGGAACACCCGTCGTGGCGTCCCAGACCCGCACGGTTCCGTCGTCCGAGGCGGTGGCGACGCGACTGTCGTCGCCGGACCAGGCTGCCTCGTTCACCGGCCCGTCGTGCCCGTCGACCAGTACGGCCTCGGCGCCGCGCGGCCGCAGGTCCCACACGATCCCGTTGCCGTCGGTCGAGCCGGTGGCGAGCTGTGTGCCGGTGGGGGACCAGGTCACGCCCCACACGGTGTCGGTGTGTCCGCGCAGCACAGCAAGAACCTTCGCGTCCTCGGTGCCGACGATGCGTACCGTCCGGTCGGAGGAGACGGAGGCGAGCATGCGGCCGTCCGGCGACCACGCAAGGTTCCACACGTAGTCGGTGTGGCCGCGTAGCAGGAGCCGGAGGTCCCCTGTCGCCGCGTCCCAGATGCGGGCCGTGTGGTCGCCCGAGCCGGTCGCGAGCCGGCGGCCGTCCGGGGACCAGGCGACGCCCTCGACGAAGTCCGTGTGCCCGGTCAGGGTCACGGTGGCCGTGCCCGCCGTCCGGTCCCACACGATCACCGTCTGGTCATGGGACGCAGAGGCGAGACGGCTGCTGTCCGGGGACCAGGCGACGCCCCAGACGTCGTCACTGTGCCCGCGCAGCTCGTGCACGAGCCGGCCGGTCGCGGCCGCCCAGACCCGTACCACGTGGTCCTTGAACGTGGCGGCGATGTGCACTCCGTCGGGCGACCAGGCCACCTGCCTGCCGATGTCCCCGGCCCCGGTGAGCAGCCGGACGGGATCGCCGGATGCGGCGTCCCAGATCCGTACGACGTGGTCCCGGCCCGCGGTGGCCAGCTGCGCCGAGTCGGGCGACCAGGCGACGGACTCAACCATCGCACCATCGGACGGCAGGACGTGGAGCGGGCGCCCCGACCGGGCATCGTACAGGCGGGCGGTGCCGTCCCTGGACGCCGTGGCGAGCAGCCGTCCGTCGGGCGACCAGGCGATGTCTCGGACGGTGTCCGTGTGCCCGTCGAGCCGGATACGCGGGTGGCTGGCTGCCAGCGCCGCCATCAGGCTCCGCCGTGCCGACGGCGTCGGCGTGCACTCGCCGAGCGCAGCCAGGGAGAGGAGCAGTGCGCGCTCCGGCTCGGCCTCCGCGCTGCCGAGGGCCTGTCGGCCGATGCTGTCGGAGACGCGGCTCAGGAACGCCAGGTCTTGGCGCTGTGAGGCCTCGACGAGCGCGCGGGCGGGCGCCGATGTCTGACCGGCCTCGTCCAGGGCTTCGAGCCAGCGCTGGGCGATGGTGAGCCGTTCGCCGGCGAGGAGGTAGTCGGTACTGCGCCCGGACCGCTCCCAGTCCTCGGCCCACCGCTCCAGCTCGGCGCGCTCTCGCAGCCGCTCGGCCCTGGCCTCGACCTCTTGCCGCAGCGGAGCCCACTGGCGGAACAGGGCTTCGTGTGTCACCTGTACGTATGCCTCCTGGGCGCCAGCCGCATCCCCGCGAGCGTCGGATCGCAGCAGCCGGGCGTCGATGAACGCGTCCACCACGTGCCTCTCCCGGTCGGTGAGTTCGGGCAGCGGCACGTGGCGGCGGGTGACTTCCTGCCCTTCCGCGGTGACGAACTTCAGCAACACGCGCAGGACGAAGTCGATGCCGTCGCTCGTGCCGAGACCAGCCACGGTGTTGTCGGCCTGCCGCGCCAGGGCGCCCGGTACACCGCCGAGTTGCCGGTACAGCTCCTGAGTGACGGTTCCGCCGGGGCCGGAGGCGAAGTAGAGCTCCTGGAGGAGGTAGGCGAGTAGCGGGAGGGCGTCGTCGGTGCCCGTCTCGTTGACGATCGTGTTGACCACGCCAGGCGCGAAGGAGAGGTCCACCAGGGCGCCGGGGCGCTCCACCACCTCGGCGAGCTGTGCCCTGCCCAGGGTGCCGATCGCGATGGGGTGCTGGACGAGTTCGGCGTGCTCGGTGCCGAGGAGCCGCCCCAGGAGGTCCACGCGGAGCGTGGCCAGTACCCGGACCGAGGTTTCCTGCTCCAGGCAGGCGCGCAGGGCGGCGAAGAACTGGGCTCGTTCCCTCTCCCCCGCAAGGGTGACGAGCTCCTCGAACTGGTCGACGACGACAAGTGTCCGCCGGAACCGTCCTCCGCGCAGCCGGGACAGCTCGGCCCGCAGGCCGTCCGGGCTCTGGCGCAGCCGCCGCAGCACGACGCCAGCCGTTTCCTGCCCTCCGGCGGCGACCGCGAGTGACGCGGCCAGGGCTCCGAGTGGATTCGGGCCGGGCGAGAACGGCGGCACGACCGTCCAGCGACGCTCCCGCAGCCGGGGCAGAACCCCGGCCCGAACGAGTGAGGACTTCCCGCTGCCGGACGCTCCGGCCAGGAGGAGGAACCGGTCGGCAGGCCGTGTCACGGTGGCGTGCAGCCTGCGTGTCAGCTCGGCGGCCTGCGCCTCCCGGCCGAAGTAGACGGCCGCCTCGTCCTCGTCATACGCGTCCAGCCCAGGGTAGGGAACCCGGTCTCGCGGCCAGTCGACCTGCGGCGGCGCGGGGTTCTCCAGCCGGTACACGACAACCTGCCCGACCACCATGGCCACCACCAGCAGCCCGATGGCCGGTACGGATGCCCGCTGGATGACCTCCAACACCCATGGCGCATCGTCAGTGCTGGTGGCGTAGTTGGTGGCGATACCGAGTAAGCAGGCGACCAGCGCCAGCATGATCTGAAGCGCGACCTGCATGCGGCGTCTCATCCGGCACCACTCACGACCGCGTCACTACCCGCCGACACTCCCCTGCCCCCGATCCGCCGGCCCCGAAGAACCGGCACCGCGTTTCCTCGGCCCTCACCACGAATGGGAAGGGCACATGGTCATCTTCCGGGGCAGCCAGGGCGCGTTCAACGGTACGTGCCGGATCCGGCCACAGCAGGTCACACCGGCGTGGATTCGGTAATGCCCTGCACTGTCGCCGACATGGGATCCGGTCGGGGGCGGAGACCTCAAGCGCCGCCATCTCCGACGCGGACGTGACTGACGCGATCAACTGGATCGAGCGGATCGCTCTGGCGATCGCCAAGGTGCTCGGCTGACATCGCCTCAGGTAGTCATAGGTCCGTTCACCTTCAGCGTGGCGAGGAAGGCGGTCCAGGCGGGGGCCGGGAAGAGGAGGGCGGGGCCGTGCGGGGTCTTGCTGTCGCGGACGGGGACAACGGCGGGGATACCGTCGGCGACCTCGACGCAGTTGTCCGCTCCGCCGTCGCTGTAGCTCGACTTGCGCCAGGTGACGGCACCAAGGTCGAGGGTGCGGCTCATGATCGGTGTTCCTCCAGGATGTGCTCGATGAACGCCACCGAGTCCAGTGGCGTGAGCCCCGTGTCTCGGATCCGATCGTAAGCCAAGCGGTACTTGAGGATGTCTTCCGGTTCCTCAAGCAATTCGCCCGATGTATTGCCTTCCAGATAGGCAACGGAGGTGCCGTCCGGCTGCCACAGCAAGTGGAGCGAGCCCCTGTTGAGGGGATGAATGCCCGCGCTGAACGGCAGCACCTGGATGGTGATTGACGGCTGGGCGGCCGAATAGATGAGATGCATCAGCTGGTCGTCCCAGATCTTCGGGTCGTCGACGGTACGCCGTAGCGCCGCCTCGTCGATGATCGCGCGGACAATCGGCCGGGGTTTCCGATGCAGCAGTTCCTGTCGGCCCATGCGTGCGACGACCTGTTCCTCAAGCTCCTCCTCATCACCCTGTGTCTGCCACAAGGACAGGGAGACCCTGGCGTACGCCTCGGTCTGCAACAGCCCTGGGATACCGGGTGTGTACATGTGCATCACATTGGCCGTGGCCTCAAGCCGCATAAACGCCTTGTACTGGTCCTTGAACACCTCCATTCGGGCCAGCTTCCACAGCCGGACCAGCACATCCCCCGTGCCGTAGTACGCGTCCAGGCCCTCCATGACCGGCCGCTTGGCGATGCGTTCCGCAGCCTCCAACCGGTACAGGTAGCTCTTGTCGTAGTTCGTGTCCTCGGCAAGCTGACTCAGCGTCTTGCCCGCCTTCTCGCGGAGGAACCGGAGCGTGCTGCCCAGTGCGCCCCGCGCGGAGTCCTCGTTCTCGTCCGGCTGTACTTCCATCGGTCCCTCTTCCCCCTCAGCCGCTTGCGCTGCCGTGCGCGCCGACAACGCGTCGGCCCTGGTCAAGCCGCCTGCGCATGGTGATGGTTTGAGTACAGCACGTAACAACTGACCGGAGCAGGCGAATGACGGACAACCAACTCGAATCGGCAATGGACGGAATCGGCCAGGCCGAGGTCGTACGGGAGGAGCTCGCGACGGCGCTCAAGGAAGCCGGCATCACGCTGCCGTCGCTGGGGCTGGACGCTCTGACGCTCGCCGGGTACCAGCCGGTGCCGCGGATCGACCTCGGGCGCTGCAACCTCTCCACTGCCCGCCTGCTCGCTGCGGCTCTACGGCCCGAGGGAACCAGCCGATGAGCGAGGCTACGGAAGCGCTCACCCCTGAGGAACAGCGCCTGATGCTGCGGGTATTGGCAGGCTTGAGGAAGTTGCCTGATGAGTGAGGGCAGTGGGCAGTACGCCCGTTGGATCGCCGGGCGGGAAGGGCTGGTCGTTCGAGCCGGGCCGCCTGTGGAACCCGAACCGGTCCTGGAGCCGGAAGGTGACCGGCCGCCGACGCTTCTGGAACCGGCGCGACTGGGAGACAGACGGCCACAGTTCCGGGAGCTGAGCGAGCGGCTCCGAGAGCTGAACCACTGGAGCAGTCGTGGTGACGGTCCACGGTGAGCCGGGAGCGACAGGTGGAGTGGCTGGCCGCGCCACGAGGCACGCCGGCCATCCCACGCGGCACGGTGGTCCGGGATCTGCGCTCCGGACGCGTCGGAGTCCTCCAGGACGTCACGGCGTACGTACCTCCCTGGCGTGGAGACCAGCGACCCCAGTTGCTCGCGTTCATCCGCCCCGTCGGCGGGGGCCGCGAATGGACCACACCACCGGACCAGTTACAACCGGTGAAGCACCCCGACGAGACGTGATCTGGATGCCCGGCGGCGCGGCCCGGAACGGGAACGGGACGCTGGTGGCATGAGAGGTAGGATAAGGAGCATGAGTGAGCCTACCCAGAAGTACTCGATCACGATGCCCCGGGACATCGCCGAGGCCGCCCGCGCGCGAAGCGGCCCTTCCGGTCTGTCCGCCTACGTGGCCGCCGCCGTCTCCCGCCAGATCGAGCGCGACAATCTCAACGAACTCATCCAGGTCGCCGAGGCGGAACACGGACCCATCACCGAGGACGAGATCCAGGCCTTGCGCGACCAGCTCCACCAAGCACGTCGACAGCAGGGCGGCGATGGGGCGAACGCAGCGTGACACGTTCCACCGCCGCTCCGGGCGGCACGCTCGTCCTCGACAGCGAAGGGCTGGCCAAGGCCGTGCTGCGAGACCGCGCGGTCACCGCCTGGCTCGCCCTCGCCCGCAGCGACGACCTCCGCGTGATCACGTCCGCGGCCACGCTGGTGGAAGTGGTCCACCCCCGAATCAACCGGCCGGCTCTGGAGTGGACCCTGTCCCGGCTCGTCGTCGAGCCGGTCACCGAGCCGATCGCCCGCCACGCCGCCGGCCTCCTCGCCGACTGCGGCCTGCACGGCCACAAGTACGCCATCGACGCCATGCTGGGCGCGACGGCGCTCGCCGCCCCCGGGCCCGTCACCCTGCTCACCTCGGATCCCGAAGACCTCACCGCACTGTGCGGTGGGCGCATCACCGTCATCGAGGTCTGACCCCGGTAGTGGGCGGCGCCGGACCGGCTACCTGTCCAGCGTGGGCAGGGCCGGGCGTTTCCCGCCTCCCGGGACGCTGGAACGCCCTGCCTGCCTCCTGACCGGCTGGGTCCGGAGGGACATGGCGCGTACGTATATCCGCGCCGGCCTGACAGCGCCGATCAGGATCGGGGCGTCCTGGCTCACAGACCGTGTTCGTCCATCAGCCGCAGCAGGTTCCGCTTGCGTCTCTGGGTGGTGCGCAGGTCGGTGACGTACGTGGTGAACTCGTCCGGTGTGCCCAGGCGGCGATGACAGTCGCGCAAGCCCAGCAGCAGGCTGACGAGACCCTCGTACACCGCGTTGCCGGTCTGCCGGGTGAGCGGCTCGACCAGGCGAAGGTAGACACCGAGGGCGTCGGCGGGACGGTCGGCACGGGCCTGGTCGGCGAGGGTGAGCCACTGCCGGTCGTAAGCCCCGGTTTCGGTGGCGGCTCGCCATGCCTCGTCGACGTCCCTGTCGTCCAGCAGGACGTCGACGAGGACGGGGCCGCCGTGTGCGCCCTGCTTTCGTCCGGCGTCGGCACGCAGCAGGGCCAGCGCTCCCTCGCGTTCGGCCGGCCAGCAGCCGGCGGCTCGCGCGGCGGCGCGCAGTTGCCGGTAGGTGAGCAGGCTGCGGCGAGCCCCGAAGTGGTCACGGCGCAGGGCGACGGCCTCGGGCAGCCGGTCCGCTTGCGCGAAGCGGTCGGCGAGGTAGTCGACGAGGGCTGTGTCGACGGCATCGAGGTCTTCGGTGTCCCGCACGCCGCGCACCGCCCAGGACAGGGCTTCGGCGGGCCGCCCCGCGGCGTCCAGTTCCCGGGCGATGACCAGATGGGTGTGGCCGTTCGGTGCGAGATCGGCGGCGTGCAGGGCGACCACCGCGTCCACATCGCCCCTTGCCTTGGCCAGGCGCTCCATCAGGTACTTCTCGGCCCAGCCGGTACGGTTGGCCCGCCACGCCTCGACCGCGAGTGCACGCAGGACGGTCATCCCCCGCTCGCCGAGCGCCTCCTCGTAGTCGAGCGGATCGATCTCGCTGAGATCGTCGTCATCGCCGAGCAGATGGCGGACCAGCCAGCGCGCGAGATCCTCCGGGTCGGGGCTCGCGGCACGGCAGGCGTCGAGGTGGGCGTCCGCGAGGTCGGCACCGATCTGCCCGAGCCATCCGTCGGAGTCGTCGACGCTCTCCACCGCCTCGGCCAGCAACCGCATCGCGTCCCGTGCCAGGATGACCGCATCGCCTGCCCGCCCCGAGCCGGTCAGTGCCGTGATCGCGGACACCGCCTGCCCGGCCTGCTCGGAGTAGGCGCGGGCATCGGCGTACTCGACGTACCCGTACTGTGCGAACGGGCCGATGTCGAGAAGCTCACGGACGCGGCTGCGGACACCGGCCAGGTCCCCTCGGGCGCTCGCGGCCCGCAGTTCCAGGCGGCGGCGCAAATGCTGGTCCTCGGCGACCTGCTCCTTGACGAGGGCGAGCAGGTCGTCCCTCGACAGGTTGGACAGCCAAGCGTCGAGATCCTGTGCGCGATCCTGAGCACCCTTCCGCTGCTGCGGCAGGCTCTCCCGCCGGGCGAGCAGGGTCAGGCCGAGTGCGACCAGGTGCTTGCAGAAGTTGCCCTCCAGACCGTAGGGGCAGTCGCACTCACCGGCCATGTCCGTGGAGCCGTCGAAGAGCAGTTTCACCCTGTACTGCTCCGTGCCGTGGACAGTCGCGGTGATCCAGTCGCCACCGACCTCGATCCCGGTCACCGCGTCGAGGTAGCCGAGCCCGCGCTCGAAGGAACGGGCGCCGGCCAGCGCCTTGAGGTTCGCCTCGGTAAGGCCGTCCACGACTCTTTCCATCCCTGCCCTACTCCCGGCCTCGCTCGTGAGGGCCGTCAGCCTACGACCGATGGTCTGCCCTGTCCGGCGATCCGCCCGAAGGAACAGCCTCATCGGTGACCTGTCCGGCACGCCGCGCCGGCCGTCCCTTTCCCCAACGCGATAAGTAAGGCATTTCATTCGTGCGGGACATACACGGGATCCCGATGCTGACCGTCCGTCAGGCAGGCGGTCGACCTGCGAAAACGCCTGGGAACTGCCCGGCCTCCGGAGCCGTGTGCGCAGGTTCGAATCCTGCCCAGGAGAACCTCCTGCGCAAGCAAAGCTGCTGGTCAGACAGCATATGTCCGCTTGACACCTGCAGGCTCGCGATGCAACGAACTGCTCCCTCTCAGGCATCGCCGCAGGTCAGAAACGTGTTGTCCATCTGTTGACCGTGCGCAGGTTCATCCCCACCCGGAAACCCGCAGGAGGGGAAGGCTGCCCAGGCTGGCTCGCCAGGCGCGGGCAACACGATGTCTCTCTGCCGGGTGCACGCGATGCCCATACTCTCGGCATCGTCCCCATCCTGCCCACCAGACCCCTGGCGCTGGCAAAAAGCAACGCCTGCTGGTCGTGGAGGGTGCGCCTTCAGTACCTCATCAAGTGCCCGTCAGCAGCCGGCCGACGAAGTCCATGTGCTGCGTGTGCCCCGCCTGGAGCCACGTCTCGGCATTGCCGGAGCCTTTCGAGCCGTCACCGTACGCGCAGGCTCGCAGCCAGCGCTCACCTTCGGCGTGGCCCGGATCGCCGAGTTCGCGGAAGTCGTTGTGCTCGACTATCCAACGGGCCTGGGCGCGTACCCGGGAGACGTGGTCGGGGCCCCTGGTCGGTGCTCGGGCGATGAGGAAGCCGTCCGGTGTGGTGTAGCGCAGCAGGCTCCAGCCCGGGCCTGGTTGCCGGACGGGGGCGATGTTGGCGCTGCAGGCGTGCTCCACGGAGTAGTCGCCGTACACGATCCTCCTCGCCAACTCCGGGCGGGCGGTGCCCACCAGGTGGTGCAGCCGCCAGTCGTGGCGCACGGCAGTACGGGTGGGTTGCATGTCGATGTCGTCCATGACCCGGGGGAAGGCGCCGGCTGTGAGGACGAGCGTGCGCCACGGGACGAGGGCGCCGAGGAGGTCGATCGCGATGAGGGCGGTCTTGACGGCTTCCCCGGCGTCCGTGACCGGTCCGAGGTCCAGAATGAGGTCGAGGCGGGAGGGTGGCAGGCAGAGGCGGTCGATCAAGTCGATGAGCTGCGGGCGGAGGCTGCCGTGCGGGTCCAGGGGCTCGTGGAGCGCGAGCCGTATGCCGAGGCTGCGACCGCTGAGGAAGGCGAGGTCGGCGGCGTAGCGCTGGTGCCTTGGGGCGCGCTCGGGCCCGGTGACCAGGCGCAGGCGGCTTCTGACGGCTAAGTGCCACAGGCTGTCCGCGGACCCGTGGATCAAACGCTCGACGTGGGCCGCGTCGACCCAACCGGGATTGTCGCCCATCGTCTCGATGAGGTCGTTCACGCGCGGGGCGAGCCAGTCACTCAGCAGGGTCTCGTCGGTCTCCGGGTCGGACACCGGAGGTGTGTCCCGAAGACGCTCAGGCCCGACACGCGGTACCACGGTCCACAACGGCTCGATCCGGCGCCTTACCGACGCGTCCACATGTTCGTAGGCCCGCCTGGCGGCTCGGGTGGTCGGCAGTACCGGTACGTAGACGGTTCTGACCATCGCGGCTCCCCCGTCGGTCCCGCAGCATGGGCGTATCGCGCCTGATCGAAGGGTGCGGGGAGAGCTTTCATGACGAAAGAGGGCCATTCAGGCCACGGCGGCGGTTGAACCGCGTCGGCGCGCCCGTGCACTCACCCCAGCGGGGCCTGTCCTCGACCGTCCGATCCGCGTCCCGCCCTGCTCTGCCAGACTCGACGGCATGCCGAAGAGCCGTGGCCGCCGCAAGCCGGGTGGCGGCAAAAAGCCCGTACGCCGTTCGCCGCATCCCCTGCGACTGTCAGATCGTGTCCTGCGGGAGGCCCGAACGCAGCGTTTGGAAGACAGGAATGTCCTCGCGGTGGAGGCGTGGGCGAGCGGGTGTCTGGGCGAGGCGTGGCTGGCCGCCGGGATGATGGAGCGCGAGCCGGAGCAGACGCTATGTCTTGACGTGGTGGGACGGGCTTCGACGACACCGTCCCCGCATGGTCTTGCCGCGGTGGCCGCGCTGGAGCGGGTCGGCCCGCCCGACAGCCGCTCCCTGCTCGGCGAGACGGTGGAGATCCTCGCCGGGTCTCAGCCGCTGCCCGCCTGGCACGCGGCCGCGCCGCACCGCCCGGTGCGGGCCTGGCGCGCTGTGGATGTGTGGGACAGCGAGCGGGTGCTGTTCGTCGAGTACGACGGTCCCGTCCCGCACACGCTGATGGCGCAGATCAGCGAGGTCGGCGGCACGATGGTCGACAAGCTGGCGCTGCTGACGCCGGCGGCGGCCGAAGCATGGGCAGCGATGCGGAAGGACGGCGAGGTGCCGATGCCGCCGACCGAACAGGACGCGGGCGAGGTGCTCGCGGATCTCGCCCTGGCGCTGCGGCTGACGGACATGGCCTGGCCCCGCCAGGACGACGAGGCCGTCGTCGCCCTGCGGGCCCTGGCCTGGGCGCGCTGCCGAGACCACCTGCCCGACTGGCCCGAACACCAGCCGCTCGACGAAGCCGAACGCGCCCGTCTGCTGGACGCGTTCATCGCCTTCCGCACCGATGCGGCGCAGGAAGCCGACACCGTCAGGTCGCTGGCCGATCTGTTCCTGGACTACGGAGAGAACTACCTCAGCCGCGGTCCGCTGTGCTGGAGCCCCGGCCAGGTCGCCTGCTTCCTGGAGGACTGGCTGCCCCGCAAGGCCGTGCTCGATCAGGAGCACCGCATGCTCTTGCCCGCCGTGCTGACGCAATGGGTGACTTTCGCGCTCACCGAACGCGGTGTCGAGGAGCCATGGATCTCTCCCGTCGTCGCCGCAGTCGATGCGCACGCGTCCGCCTTTCGCACGGCCTTCGACGACGAGGAGGCGTGGGGTCCGGCCAAGCAGATCTCGGCCGCCCTCGCCGCGCGGGGCGTCGACCTCACCGACCGCGATGCCGTCGACGCCGCCGTGCGCACCCTCAACGCGGAACGGCTCGCCCAGCAACTCACCGGTCGGTCCCGGCCGTCCGGCTCCTGACACATGCCCCAGCCGGACGCGCGCCGCGCTCGCAGGCGGCGGCTCGCGTCGTACGGCGGAAACTTGAAGAACTGGCAGGAAGAAGTGGACCAGAACGGTTCCCCCACGGCGCTCCCCTCGGTCGGAAGGCTGGTGGCACGGAGCGGAGATCTCAAGAGCGAGCTGGTGGCGTTCGCGCAGGGTCCGCGCTTCGCCCGGCGACTGGATGCCCGGCTCGACGAGGCCGAGGACCGACTCGGCTTCCTGGACGAGGCAACCGCCATCCAGACGATCGATCACTTCGCGCTGCAGTACCGGCTGGCCGACGGCTCCACAGTCGTCGAGCAGTTCGTGGCCCAGCGGCGGCCGCCGCTGTCGCAGGACGAGCGTGCGATGCTGCTCGGCTGGCGCGACGTGGTCGAGGGGCTTTTCGAGGTACAGGGCCTCGATCGAGGCGCCGCCATCCTGCACAACCTGCTGGACGACCTCGTCTACCGGGTCCACTCCAACCTGGGGCGGCGTGCTCTGGGGAGTCTGCGCAACGGGATGTTCGTTGCCGCGCGCATCGTGCCCGTCCACCCCGACACCGACGCCTGGGTGGTCAGCGGCAACCTCACCACCTACCCGCCTGGCGACGGTTCGGAGTTGGCGCAGGTCGCCGCCCAGACCCTGGCTGTCAATCCGCAGCTGCTGCGCCGCAATCCCGAGATGCTGCGCATGGCCTGGGAGATGCAGGCCGAGGCCCGCGCCGACTTCGTCGAACTGTTCGGCACCGACCTGCTCGTCCTGGACCCGGCAGAGGCGCAAGTCCGATTGCGGGAGTATCACCGTCACCGGCAGGAGAAGGCTCTCGCCGGACTTGACGCCAAGGCCGCCGCAGAGGCGAGGAACAGCGGGATTTCGCTCGACGAACTCAGCAGCCTGCCCGAAGAGCTTCTCGACGCGGACGACGTCGCTGTGATCTGTGACGAGACCGAAGGCATCTGCTACTACGCCGACTTCGGCCGCCTCGACGCGCTGTTGGCCGATCCCGCTCTGGCCCGTAACCGCACCTACCTGACGCAGCTCCGGGAGTACCTGAACGACGACTCCGTCTCCCCCATGGTCATCCGCCGCCTGGTCCAGCGGCATCCCGAGAACGCCGACGCCGTGTTCCGCGCGCTCCTGCGCAAGCCCGCGTTCACCTGGGAGCGGGATGGGGAGGAACTGCTGCGCCGTCGCAAGAAGAGTCACTGCACACACGAACCCCTGCCAAGCATCACCCCCGTCGGCGCCCGCCTCGCGGAACTCCTGCGCGCGGAAAGGCACCACGGACGATGAGGCCCACCACCACCGCGCTCACCACCATGGTCGCGGAGGCGATCGTCGATGCCTACGACGAGTACGAACAACTCGCCGCCCTCCATGCAGTCATCGAGGACCGCCTCGCCCTCCCGTTCGACACAGCCGTACTCGGCGTCACCGTGACCGTCACCGCCGTCCAGCTCCGGTCCGGCAGCGGCATCGTCGCCCTGTGCAGACGCGGTCGACACCGTCAGGCGATCGGCCTCCTCGACCTACCGCTGCCCGAACCCGCGCCTGAGGGGTGGGCCTGGGCGGAGGCCTACCGGCACTGGGCATCCTGAGCCACGTACCCCATGCCTCACCGTCTCTCCGCTACTGCCAGGCGCGGACCAGATCTTCAGGCCCCCAGTGGGCCGCAAGCGGCAGACTGCCGACGACACTGCTACGGGACACCGCGACCAGCGGGGTGTCCCGCCCGGCACCGGGCACCGCGAGTACGTCCCGAGCGAGGGCGTCGTATTCGCGCCGGCCGAACGGCTGGGACTCCAGCCACTTGATGGAGCCGACAAAGTGCACCGCGCCCGCCACGGGTTCACGGTCGGTGCCGACCAGGTCGATCTCGGGGTTGTTCTGCCGGTTCCACCAGCCGCCGACCGCCTCTGTCTCCGGCCATCGTTCGTCGGGCAACAGCCGCAGCAGCGACTCGCGGATGAGCGGCTCGACCGCGCGCCCCCGCCAGGTGGTCCAGGACCGCTCGATGCGCTCCAGGGCAAGATCGCCCCGGCCGCGCTCGATGAGCGGGATGCCCCGCTGCAGGAAGGCCAGCCAGAAACGGAGATACGGATCGGCGATGCGGTAGCGCTTGTTCTTTGTGTCGGCCTTCGCGGACAGCGGCAGGTCGGCCGCCAGAACCCGCTTGGCCTGCAGGGTGTTCAGCAGCGGGGACAGCGTGCCCGATGGCAGGGCACCTGTTCCCCCGGCCTGTGCAGCGATGGTGGAGAAGGTCCGCTCGCCGCTGCCCACCGCCTCCAGCACCGCCCGCGAGTGCGACGCCTCGGGGAACTCCCCCAGCAGCGACAACTCGCCCGCCACCAGGAGCGGAGACAGCGGATTCGCCACGGCCTCGCGCAGGAAGTCCGCCCGGCCCATCCCGGGCCGCCACGACTGGACGATTTCCGGAAAGCCTCCCGTGATCAGCAGCGCGTCCACCGCGTCCGCCGCATCCAGCCCGGTCATGGCCTGCACATCGCCCAGGTGCAGCGGCCGTACGGTCATCTTCGCCGCCCGCCCGAAGAACGGGCGGCCATACGACTGCAGCGTCTCCATCACCGACATGTCGCTGCCGACCAGGATGAGCAGGACCGGCTTGGCGGACAGGTGACGGTCCCAGACGGTCTGCAGAGCCCCCTCGAACTCCGCGTCCTGCTCAACCAGCCACGGCACCTCGTCGATCACCGCGATGCTCGGGACGTCGTCCGGAACCGCGACGGTCAGTGAACGCAGCGCCTGATTCCAATCCGCGGCCTGCAGCCCGGCCACCAGCTCCGCCCCCGGTAGGGCGGACTGGGCGATCGCCCCAGTGAAGTCCGCCCGCTCGGCCACGGCATTGCGGCCCCGGGTCGCCTGGAAGACCACGTACGGAACCCGGGACCGGTCACAGAACTCCTGGACCAGGCGAGACTTCCCCACCCGGCGCCGACCGGTCATGATCACGGCGCGCCCACGGGTAGCACCCGCGCCCTCGATCACCAGGCCCAGCTGTCGAGCCAGCAGATCCAGGTCAGCCACCCTCCCTTTGAATTCCACAGGCAGCCCCTCACGGCAGAACACAGTTTCGATATTACGTAGATTGAATCTTACTTAGATGGTAGCTCGCTTCCTGTGCCAGCGTGAAACCGTTGAACCCGTCGGAAGCATGGACAGGCGCGCCACACGATTCCGGGCCTTGGGCAGATGCGCCGGCATCGGTCCAACCAGAGAATCCCGCAGGTCACAGGCGGTCCGGCACGGCCAGCCCTCGCTTGCGGCTCCTGCCAGGACTCGAACCTACGGTCAATCACCGCCGACCTACCGATTCAGCCGAACAGCCGTCTCGATCACCAGCTGCCCGCTCCCGCCCAGCGGTCCTCCCTCTGCCCATGCTCCGCGTCCCCCGCCGGGGGCACTTCGCCTCAACCAGCACGATGATGCGGTTGACCAGCGCAGATGCCAAGCGCGAAGAGCGGGAACCAGTCTCACTGGGTCCCGCTCTTTGTCGTTGTTGCGCGCTGATCGCGATAGACCTGCGATAGAGACTCATCCCAGGCATCGGCTGCTGGCCGCGCCTTGCTAAGGCGCGGCCAGCAGCCCAAGGACCCGCGGAACTAATAGTGCTGTAGCCACCACGCGCCGGCCGCTACTGCGGCACTGCCTGTCGCAGTGGCGGCACCACGAATCAGTGCGAACAGGACCACCCGCGCAAGCCGCTGGGTGGTCTTCGTCGTCCACATGCCGTCTGCCCTCCTTTGCCTCGCCGGACCGTCCGAGCGGTGCACCGAGAGCATCACCTCCAGCTCCGGGGCCCTGGACGGATAGAAGCCAGCCCTGGACAACTCCGGATGAGGTCATCTGGCTTTGGCCGAGATGCCATGCTGTTGGACAGTTGTGGACGGTCTTGGACGGAGGACGGGCATGGGTCGGCCGGGGGTACTGCAGAAGCCGGAACTGCCAGACGGACAACACAGGAAACTCAACGACGCTTTGCACCGCCTACACCTGCTTGCCGGCAGGCCGAGTCTCGCGGTCATGACCCGCGAGCTACGAGACGCGAACATCTCGAAAGGCACGATCCACAATGCGTTCAGCAGCCCACGGTTCCCGAAGTGGGAAGTCGTGGACGCCCTGATCGAAATCCTCGCCTCCAGGGCGCCAGGTCTGACACCTGAGCAGCAACTGCGGCCCATCTACGACTGCTGGGTGCAGGCCGCTGAGGCTGATGGGCTTCCAATCGCTCAGCCCCTCCCGCGATTGGTCCTGCTTGCCGACATTGAGCATTTCAGCAGCCACGACGACATGACACAGGCTCATCTACGGCGTCGACTTTACGATTTCGTCGACCGCTTAATGGCCACTGCCGGGGTCGATGCAGGGCAGAGGCACCGTGCCGATCGTGGTGACTCAGTTATGGAGCTGATCGACAACACCACTGCGTTGGCCCCGATCCTGCGTGCCCTGTTGGGACAAGCGCCTGCCTACCTCCGCGACGGGAACCAGAGGCTGCATGGCACCCGCCCTACGCGGCTACGCATCGTCCTCGCCACCGCGCACGTGACGATCGACAACCACAACGGCTGGATCGGCGCCGAGCTCAACGCCGCGGCCCGACTCCTTGACGGTCATGCTCTACGAGAGGCTTTGCGTAAGAGCGATGATGATGTGGCGTTGTGCCTATCTGATCCCGCATACCAGGAGGCGGTACAGGCGAAGCGGGGCGGTGTCTCGCCTGCCGACTTCAGGACGTCCTTTGAACAGGTGGGCGTCGAGACCAAGAATGGTCTCGTGCCCGCCTGGCTCGCCAAATTCCTGTGACCGTCTGGGCTCCCGCCTTGCATCACCTTGGCGGATCAAGCAGCGCAACCGAGGGAGGATCGCCGGACGGGCCTTAGTCGGCCCAGCCAAGCTCCTTCTCGATCTTCATGTTCATTGCGGCTTCCTGGCCATATATGCACCCTTCGTAGACGCGATGGATCACCTCGGACGAGTTGCCGACCATCCTTGCGACCTCGGCCACGGGCACGCCAGCGTTCAGCCACGTCGTGATGCAGGTGTGTCACAGGTCGTACGGCCGTCCCCCGAGGATGGACGCCTGAAGGTCCGGCAGGAGCGCGTACTCCCGAGCGTCCCGCCACACGCGCCAATGCGTACTGCTGCCCACCAGGCCGCCCCGTTCGTTCGTGAAGAGCCGTCCGTCCTTGGCCGTGCCGAACTCGTCCGGTGGGGGGACTGTCCTAAAGGGATTGTGTATGCCCCGGTGTGCCCCGTCTGGCATGAGGTGTGACCTCAGCGGGGAAGGATCACCGATGGGCACCAAGGACGAGCGGCCCCGCGAGAGTTCGAACATCGTACGCACGGGGGCCGAGTTGGCGAGACTGACCGAGCTGGACCGCGAGTTGGCCGAGCAGCTGGTGAGCCGGGCCCGCAATGAGGGCGTGAACCTGGTCGGGGAGAACGGACTACTCAAGGGGCTGGTGAAGCTGGTCCTGGAGGGCGCGCTGGAGGCCGAGATGACGGATCATCTCGGCTACGAGAAAGGCGATAGGGCCGGGGCAGGGTCGGGCAACTCCCGCAACGGGACTTCGCGCAAGCGGGTGCTGACCGACGTCGGGCCGGTCGATCTCGACATCCCGCGCGACCGGGCCGCAGCTTCAGCCCGCAGATCGTCCCGAAGCACACCCGCCGGGTCGAAGGCAGCGATCAACACCCTCGCTGGCTACTACGGCGACCGCGTCACCGACAACCAGTAGTCCCACCACACGACACAGAAGAAGCGTCAGCACCAGGGCTTACACAAAGAAAAAGAAACTCCCGTGTCGGGGGCGTGGGAGCGTGGTCGTGGATCGTGAACAATGACCTGTGGGGTTGCATGAGCGTGGTGTGGGCGACGACGTCGCCGGAATCGGAGCGGTTCTCCTCAGGCGAGAGGCATTCGGACGTGAGGGGTCTGTCTGACCGCTTCAGCAAACTGCGTTCTCGTGGTCAGGGGTACCTCGAAGTTCGGTTGCCGGACAGTGAGTTTCCTCAGTTGACCCTCGGCTTCCGAGGTGATCACGCGGTCATCCATCTGATCAATGACGCTGCCGGGATGTCTCTTCTCGTAGGAGATGGCACCGTCCCTTCGGGTGCCGTGGTCGACGTCCCGATCATGGACGACCTCACAGAGTTCACGGGCGACTTTGTCCTGAGTGTCGAAACGGCGTGGGCCCTTGTGCGCAACTTCATCCGGACAGAAGCGCCCAGTGATCTGGGCGAGTGGTGTGAGTTGTAGCCCCTGCTCCAGTTCGGCGGCTGACATCACCAACTGGCATCAACGGCGACGGACAGCCCCGGATCAGTCCGGATGCTGGGGAACCCGACTCCGCCAGCGACCACGTAGATCCCGCAGGTGCCCCAGGACCCCGATCGAACTCCTAAAGCGGGTGTCGAGGGCACCAGCGCTGCCCCGAGGAGACGCCCCACGCGCTCCGCTGTCAGAACCTGGTGAGACCGTGTCCCGCACGGAGAACGCGCTTTTTGAACTGCCTGCGTCCAGCACCCCCGAGCAGGCCGTGATTGCTCACTTCCGACTCGGCAGCGAAGGCTTTGGCGAACCTGCCGAGCGCGCACGGTTCTTCGATGCGGAACGTGCCATGTCGGCAGCCGTCGAAGCAGCGGGGGTCGGTGAGGTGGACGGAAACGAGTTCGGTGGGGGTGAGGCTGTGCTGTATTCGTACGGCCCGGACGCCGATGCCCTCTTCAAGGTGATGGAACCGGCTCTGCGCGAGCTTCCGTTCCGGCCGGCGTACGTCGTCCTCCGTCGCGGAGATGCCGGGGACGCGGGAGCCGTCGTGTCTCGGGTCGACCTGTGAAGTGTTGCGTGCCAGATGGCGTGCCGGAACAACCGGAGAATCAGGGTCACCAACGGTCACTCCAAGGGCCCACCCACGACTCCTGCCCAGGACCATTTCCGCACGTCAGGAAAGCGGTGGGACTGATCGGGCCTGTGATTCCCAAGCTCAGAGCGCGGGTTCGATTCCCGTCACCCGCTCCAACCACGAAGCCCCAGGCAGAGGCCCCGGGCTTCGTGGCTGCCCAGCCTCCTTCCCGAGCCATGGCGGGAAGCCTGCCGTCAGGCGCGCGGCGCGGTGGTGTGACGGCCGAAGCCGCTGGTTTGCCACGTGCTGCCGTCGGAGGTGACGGCGAAGCCCTCGGCATCCGGCAGGCCCTCCAGCCAGGTCCGGGCCCGGTCACCCATGGCGTAGGCGGCTGTGGCCCAGGCGTCGGCGGCGGTCAGGGTGGGACAGACGACGGTCACCGAGGCGAGGCCAGTGACCGGCGGCTCGCCGGTGTGCGGGTCGATGATGTGGCAGCCGCGCTCCGCGGGGCCCGATGTGGCCACGGCCGTCTCGTGGGCCTCGGCGCCGACCTCGACGACGGTGGCCAGCGCGCCCCGCGTCAGCGGGTCGGAGATCCCGATCCGCCAGGGCCCGCCGCGTAGTTGGACGTCACCGCCGCCGTTGACACACACCGCGTCCGCACCCGCTGACGCCAGCACTCGCGCCGCCCGCTCCACCGCCCACCCCTTCACCAGGCCCGTGGGGTCGAAGGCGTTCCCGTGGCCGCCTTGATAGCGCGCCGTGAACCAGCCCCCGCTGTGCCGCTCGGCGTCCTCGCACAGTCGCAGCACGTCCGACACCTCCGGATCACACTGCGCCAACGCCAGTTCGCCGCGGGCCAGTCGGCTGATGCGGCTGTCCGGGCGGTAGGTGGAGAAGGTCTCGTCCGTGTGGTGCAGAAACGCCACGGCCTCCTCCAGCGCCGCCCGCACGCGTGAGGCGTCTGAGAAGCCCCGTACGTCGAAGGAGAAGACTGTGCCCATGACGTGCTCGGCATGGCGCATCCGCGCGGCCTCGGACGCCTCGGACGCCTCGGACGCCTCAGACACCGGCCCGGTCCAGGGCGCTCTGCAGGGACTGCTTGTAGCCCGCGCTGGTGTAGGTGGCGCCGGACACCGAGTCGATGTTCGCGCTCTGAACCGCCAGCGTCTCCTGGTTGAGCTTGGGGATCGCGGTGGAGGAGATCTCCTCGCTCCTCGGCGACGAGGAGGGCGACTGGACGGCTGTCGCCCCGGTGATCCTGCTGCCGGTGAGCGTGATCCGTACCTGGACCGGGCCGTACTTCGTCTGGGCCGTGGACCCGGTGACGGTACGGGTGGTGGGCGCGGCCGACGTGGTCTTCGGTGCGGACGGGGCACTGCTGGTCTTCGCCGGTGCTGCGGACGCGGAGCGAGACGCCGGCGTACTCGGGGAGGACGAGGCGCGTTTGCGCTCGGTGGTCTTCGACGGCGAGGCCGACGAGGACGGGGACGGGGACGGGGAGCCCGAGGACGCCGTCGCGGACGGCAGGGCGGTCGCCGTGGCCTGCATGGTGGGGGCGTCGGCCTGAACGAGCGACGGGTCCGTGGTGGGCTTGAGCGCGAGCAGCGCCACTATGCCGGAGACGGTGGCGGCGCCGGCCAGCAGGATGCGGCGGAGCGGACGGTTCTTCTTCACAGGGCTCACCGGGCTCAGAACTCGAAGGACTCGTGGTGGATACGCCGGTCCGGGACGCCTGCCTCACGGAGCGCGCCGTACGACTCCTCGGCCAGTCCCGGTGGCCCGCACAGGTAGACGTCGTGCCGGTCAATGTCCGGAAGGATCCTGCGCAGCATCTTCGCGGTGATCGTGGGTCGCCTGCCGTCCGACCTGTTGACCGCGTACAGCAACTGGGCGCCGCGCGCGTCCGCGATCGCCTCCAGCTCATCCCGCAGCGCCAGTTCCTCGGCCGTACGGGCCCGGTAGAGCAGGGTGACGTCGCCGGGCGCGCCGGGCAGCGTCTCGAACAGCGCCCGGAGCGGCGTGATGCCCGCCCCGCCGGCGAGCAGCAGCACCTTGCCGCGGCTGCGGCGCGCGGCCGTCATTGCCCCGTACGGCCCCTCGGCCCAGATCCGCGTGCCCGGCTGCAGGCCAGCCAGCGCGGCGCTGTGCCCACCGACCGCCTTGACAGTGATCCGTAGCAGGTCGGGGCGGGGAGGTGCCGACAGCGAGTAAGGATTCGCGGTCCACCGCAGTCCCTTGGCCAGGAACCGCCAGCGGAAGAAATGCCCCGCCTCGGCGCCCAGCCGGTGCAGCCGCCGCCCCCGGATCAATATGGACACCACGCCCGGCGCCTCCTGCACGACCGACTCGACCCGCATGCGGTGCCTGAGATTGAGCCGCACCGGGGTGAGCACCCGGTACCAGAGCACCAGGGCGCCGACGGTGACATACAGGGCGTACCAGGCCATACAGGCGGTGGCGTTGCCGAGGAACTCGGCGCCTGTGGTGAGCTGGTGCCAGAAGGCGAGATAGACGGCGGCGTAGGTGAGCAGGTGCAGGTAGTACCAGACCTCGTAGCGCATGCGGCGCCGCACGGCCCCCGCGGACACGATGCCGACGAACAACAGCATCAGAGTGCCGACGGTCGCCTCGATCATCTCGGGGTAGTCGGTCACGACGGAGACCGTCTGGGCCACGATGCCGGTGTCCGCCTGGATCGCGTAGCCGTAAAGGATGAGCACGATGTGGGCGACGACCAGCGACAGCGCGTAACGGCCGCTCATCGCGTGCCAGCGCGCCACCCGGTCGGAGCCCACACGGCGCTCGAGGGCAGGAACACGCGCCATCTGCGCGATCACCAGGGCGATCACATACCCGGCGAGCAGTCCGGTCATTCGGCCGGCGTTCACCAGCCGGTCGGCGGTGGTCGCGGCGACGGCGGGGGTGTTCTGCCACCACAGCCACAGGACGGCGCCCGCGCCCGCCCAGGCCAGCACGAGCAGGGGTATCGCGGGGGAGCGCCGGGGGCGGATTCCGCGCAGGGCCTGTCGCCTTCCCGCCCTGCCGTGCCGGATCGTCGTCAAGACTTGCTTCCCTCTGCTTGCCTGGTGCCGCGGCACCTTACCCCCAGGTCGGTCTCCCGCATCAGGGGCACGGGGCCGCGACCGAGGAACCGGCATCTGTGCACCGCCGTGCCCGACGCCGCGTATCTGTGCCATCCGCCCGCGCCCGGCGTGGCGGTGCAGCTGAACGCCAGATGACCAGCAGAGACCCGTTGGCGACAGGCACCAGGCTTACAAAGCGGTGGTCCCCAAGCACGCACTGCGCACCAGCTGACCCGGTGACTGCACAAAGCGTCGGATCACCGATCGGCCACCCGGCCGCCCAGGAAGAGCTGCGGCTGCCGGTCCGCCGGCTTCCCGCGGACTCGGCCATTACCCGAGAGGTGAAGGCCGGCGGACGGCCTTCGCGGCATCCTCGGGACATGTCCAGCGCAGTGATCGGGGCCGTGGCCCTCTTCTTCCTCGGCATGGGCCTGCTGGGGCTCATTACGCCCGCCGCACTGATCCGGCCCTTCGGTATCGAGCTGACCGTCCCGGAGGCCCGTACGGAAGTACGGGCGGTGTACGGAGGCTTCGGCGTCGCCACCGGTGTGCTGCTCGGCTGGGCGGCAGCTGCCCTTGCTGCCCTCCGCGGCGGCGCTACCGCGGTTCCCGAATGCGGTGATCAGTAGCGAATGTGTGCGGATAACCTGCAGAATATGCCCTATACCTCCAAATATATCGTGTGTGGCAATATGTCATGCGTGGCTTTTGGCGCTGAAGACAGGCGAGAGGAGTGCATCATGATCGCCAAGCTGCTCGGCAAGCTGTCCTTCACCCGCCACTACGGTGCGTACGGGGCCCACGAATGGGATGCGTACGCCGGCGACGCCTAGGACTGACCGCACTGGCGGCGGG